>JAGBAU010000153.1 GCA_017938785.1 Clostridia bacterium | reverse complement strand
GCCTGGGGCAGCACCACGGAAACCATGGTCTGCCAGTGGGTGAGGCCGATGGAGTGGGCGGCTTCCGACTGGCCCTTATCGAGGGAGATGATGCCGCCGCGGATGATTTCCGCCATGTATGCGCCGGTATTGATGGATACGATAAAGATGGCTGCAAACAGACGGGGCATGGCGATGCCCAGGGCCTGCTGTGCGCCATAGAAGATGACCATGGCCTGCACGATCATGGGCGTGCCGCGGAACACTTCAATGTATACCGTAATGATTCCATGCAGGATCTTCAGCGGAATACGCTTCCACAGGGATGCACGGGGGCCGACATCGATGGTGCGTGCGATGGCCACCAGCAGGCCCAGCAAGAAGCCCAACACGGTACCCGAAATGGCAATCAGAATCGTTACGCCCGTACCGCGCAGAAACAGGCCGCCGTATTCCCGGGCCAGAAAGCCGACCCAGCCGAAGAAAGTCGTAGGCATGGAAATCCTCCTCGTTTACCTTTACTCATAACAGGGGCGCACGGATGTGCGCCCCGCAATGTTTCCTATTATAATGGTAGATTGTTACACCTGCAAGCGCTTATTCTGCGCTGGGCTGTGCAGCCAGGGCGTCTGCCATGATCTGAACGCGTGCTTCCTCACTGATGCCAGCCAGTGCCTCATTGATCTTGGCGGTGAGCTCGCTGCCCTTTGCAACGCCAACGGCGATGGTGGTGTCAGCCGGGTCGGCCTCAAAGCCCATGCCATCCTCGAATGCGATGAAGGTCAGGTTGGGGTTGGTGGCCACTGCACTCTCAGCGCCGGGACGCTCGGATACATAGCCGTCGATGGCGCCGGCAGTCAGGGCGACGATCATGGTCGGGAAGGTATCCATGGCGGGCTGCAGCTGCACATCCGGGATCTGCTCGATGACGGAGTAGTGGAAGGTGTTCAGCTGGCCGGTGATGCGTGCGCCGGAGAAGTCGGCCAGGGATGCGGCGTTTGCATAGGCGCCGTCCTTCTGGATGACGATGACCAGATCGCTCTCATAGTAGGGATCGGAGAAGTCGATGGTGAACTTGCGCTCCTCGGTGGGGCTCATGCCTGCGATGATGCAGTCGATGGTGCCGGACAGCAGGGAGGGAATCAGGCCGTCCCATTCGGTCTTGACGATTTCAAGATCCATGCCCAGAGCTTCTGCAACCTGCTTTGCGATGCGTACGTCATAACCATCGGCATAGCCGCCGCCTGCGATCGGTACAGCATCGGCGCTCTCGCCGGCCTGGGTCCAGTTGAAGGGAGCATAGTTGCATTCCATACCTACGCGCAGGGTTTCAGCGCTGGCAAAGCAGGTGACCATCAGCATCAGTGCGATTACAACAGACATCATTCTTCTCATCATTTTCGTTTCCTCCTAATCATTCCCTGTTTGTTTGGAATTGCCGGAAAGTATAGAAAGCGGTCATAGCTACGCGCCATGACCGCTCGAAATACAACAAAACAAAATGCTGTTCATCCGGCAATAGCGCTCCACAATCCCCACCGGAGATTGTGACAGTCATACAGATATTCTCTGCATGCCCAACTTGAACCCCTTCAAGAAGGTTCGCATTTCGGCGGCGTACCCTTTTACGCAGGATCGCAACTGCTTGAACAGCTCCCCTGCGCGACTGATGAACAACCGCGCCTCTAATTGCTCGGTTCTTTGAGAACCTTGTGTGTATGATAATCCCTGAAACTGTTTTTGTCAAGTGAAATTTTTTCGTTTTGCGAAATTTGTAGAGATATGACAATCCTATCTGCAATATTTCTCCAGTTTGCTCCGGGCTTCGGCTTCCACTTCGCTGCGCTCAATTCCCTCCGGGAAGGTCACTTTGCCCAGGAAGATGGCGGGCTTGAGCCTGCCGTGGTAATCGCTGCCGATGGTGCAGAAGCGGCCCATTTCCCTGGTCATGCAGCAGAAGCGGGCGGACTGCTCCGCGCTGTGATAGCTGGAAAATGCCTCAACACCCTCAAAGCCCAGGTTCATGATTTCGCCGAAAAGCTCCTCATGACCCTTCAGGTTGTTGCCGGGATGGGCCAGCACCACCGCGCCGCCGTTATCATGAATCAGCTCCACAGCCCGCTGCATGGGCGGAAACTGCATCTCCACATAGCAGGGTTTGCCCTGGGAGTAAAAATCCCAGTAGAAGTTGATGTAGGGATTGTCGCTGCGGCTGCCGCCTGCACGGTAGGGCGCAAAGGCGGGATGATCGGTATATTCCGACTTATTGAGCAGGACCTCCGCAAACCTCTCCCCCGTCCACCGCTCCGGCCAGAAGCTCCACTTGGAAACCTCCACCATCTCCTGAGCGGTGACATGGAAGCCCAGGTCGCAGGTCTTTTTCAGGGATTCCATGGCAAGCTGGCGGTACTGGCGCTCCATGTCCTCCTCGATGGCCGCGAAATCGCCGCTCTTGTCGCTGATTCCGTAGCCCAGGACATGAAAGTTCAGTCCCTTGTACACGCAGTCCAGCTCCACGCCGGACAGGCAGGTGATGCCCGCTTTCTTCGCTTCTGCGCAGGCTTCCTCATTGGCACGCACGCTGTTGTGGTCGGTGACGGCCATCATATCCACGCCGGCAGCCTTACATTTTTTCACCAGCTCAACGGGCTTGAAATCGCCGTCCTCGCTATAGATGCTGTGCATATGCAAATCCAGCATGATTTACCTCCAAAAGAAAGCCGGGATTTTCATCCCGACTTTCGCTGAAAATCGATTAGTAGTTGACCACCGGGTTCTCGCCCTTGAGTGCGACAACCGCGCCGTTCTTGGCTTCGGGAGCCTCGGCATGGGCCAGCAGCCACTTGTTGGTGGCGGTCAGCAGGCGGGATTCGCCGTTGGGATCGGGCTTGAAGGTGAGGTCGGTGTTGGTGCCCTTGGGCAGCACAACCACGCAGCGGAACTTGCCGCCGGCGTTAATGGGCGCATAGTGCAGGGCGGTTGCATAGACCTCCACCAGGGTGCCCTTGGGGCACAGGAAGGCTTCTACCTTAGCGGTGTCATACTCATACTTCTCGAAGTCGATGTCGCCTTCGAGGCCCAGCAGCAGGATCAGGTCGGTCACGGCCAGGTTCAGCTCGCTGTCGCGATGGTACTCCAGGCAGTTCATCACATGGTTATCGCCGTTGCAATAGCCGATCTGGATGGGCATGCCGCCGTAGAGCTGTTCGGTGAAATCCTTCATGATATCGAGGGCTTCCAGTTCAGCAACGGAGGGAACATACACAACTGCGCCGTCCGGGCAGGGCATCTTGAGCATTTCGGCTTCCAGAGCTGCGGTATCGAAGCCCTTAATGACCTTGCCGTAGGGTGCGAAAGACTTATCAAAAACGGACTGAATCTTCATGATTTATACCTCCAAACTATGCAAAATATGCTGTATCCATTATAACGGATAACAGCATATTCTGCAAGATTATTTCTGGCCGATGGTATAGGAAAGAATCTTTTCCTGCTGCATATCGGCCTTATCCTTGATTTCCGCAACCACAGCGCCGTCCTTCATCACGTAGATGCGATCGGACATACCGATGAGTTCGGGCATATCGCTGGAAATCATGATCACAGCCACGCCCTCGCCGGCGATCCGGTCGATGAGGTGGTAGATCTCGCGCTTGGCACCTACGTCGATGCCGCGGGTGGGCTCGTCCAGGAT
>JAGBAU010000152.1 GCA_017938785.1 Clostridia bacterium | reverse complement strand
TGCTGCGCAGCCGTGGAGAAAAGGTCAGCTTCGCCGAAAGCCTGACCGGCGGGCTGATTGCCGCTGCTTTTGTGGAGAATTCCGGTGCGAGCAATGTGCTGGATGAAAGCTATGTGACCTATGCTCCGGCCTCCAAGGTGCGCATTCTGGGCGTGAACCAGGAAACAGTGGACACCGTGGGCGTGGTGAGCGAGCGCTGCGCCCGTGAAATGGCCGCAGGCGTCAAGCGCATCAGCGGCGCGAACTGGGGCGTATCGGCCACAGGGCTTGCCGGTCCGGACGGCGGAACGGACGAGCTGCCGGTCGGTACGGTGTTCATCGGCGTGGCCGGTGAGGATGGCGTCCAGGCCTATGAATGCCATTTTGGCGGCGACCGAATGCAGGTGCGCATGCAGGCCGCGCGGCGCGCGTTTGAGCTGCTCGCTGAAAGAATTGAAAAAACATGAACGGCGGAGAGAAAAATCTCTCCGCTGAACTGTATCCGAAAGGATGAAAGCTCATGAACAATAAAGCTTCAACTCTGCTCAAGCTCTTTCTGACCTTTTTGAAGATCGGCGCTTTTACCTTTGGCGGCGGTTATGCCATGATACCGCTGATTCAGAAGGAAGCGGTGGAGAAGCAGCAGTGGGTGACCGATGACGATATCCTGGAGATCATCGCCATTGCCGAATCCACGCCCGGTCCCATCGCGATCAACGCGGCGACCTTCGTGGGTTTCCGCACCTGCGGCTTCTGGGGGTCATTCTGCGCCACCTTCGGCGTGGTGCTGCCCTCCTTTGTGATCATTACCATCATCTCCCGGGTTTTGCAGCAGTTCCAGGCGCTGCACGCTGTGCGCTATGCGTTCATGGGCATTCGCGCAGCTGTGCTTGCGCTGATTCTGAAGGCGCTGTGGAACATGTACTGCAAATGCCCGAAGCATCCCGCGGCCTATGTCATTGCAGCGGTCGCCTTTATCCTTGTGGCACTGCTGGGCGTGAATGTAATGCTGGTCATCCTGCTGTGCGCCGCAGTCGGGCTTGTATCATTCTGGATGGCAGAGAGGAGGTCGGCAAAGTGATACTCCTTGAACTGTTCTGGACCTTCTTCAAGATCGGCGCGCTTACCTTCGGCGGCGGCTATGCCATGCTGCCGCTGGTGCAGGCGGAGGTCGCCGCTCATGGCTGGATGTCCGGCGAAGCGCTGGTGAACTTTATCGCTGTGAGCGAATCCACGCCCGGCCCCTTCGCCATCAACATGGCCACCTATGTGGGCAATGTGATGGCGGGAATTCCCGGTGGAATCTGTGCAACCCTGGGCGTGGTGCTGCCGTCCTTCGTAGTCATCCTGATTGTGGCCAGGTGTTTTGAAAAATTCCGTAAGAACCGCGTGGTTTCCGGCTGCATGTCGGGACTCAAGCCTGCGGTAATCGGTATGATCGGCGCGGCGCTCATCTCCGTGGGAAGGACGGTATTCTTCCCGGAGGGTTTCTCCCTGGATGTGCTGGGTGGCGGCGCATTCTATGTATCCCTGGCGATCTTCATTCTGAGTGCGGTTCTGACATTCAGGAAGAAACATCCCATACTGATCATCTGCCTGAGCGCAGTGCTGGGCATCGCGGCGGGCTATCTGCTGCCCCTGGGCATATAAAAAATACCCTTCCGAAAGGAAGGGTATTTTTGTGCCTTACAGAAGCTTAGCCAGCTTGCCTTCAGGGGCGATGCCGGTTACCTTCTGAACCTGGGTGAACATTTCCTTGAGCTGCTTTTCGGAATAGTTTCCGCCGTTCATGTGATAGCGCTTACCGTCCTTCATGACCAGCGCGATTTCATGTACGGGGAACAGCTTGTTCTTTTCGCCGGCATTGGATGCATCCAGAACGGAGTAGCCCAGATCCTCAATATAGCCGTACTTTTCCAGCTCCATCAGGGGGAACTTCTTGTTGATCACCTTGATGTCGGTTTCGCCCTGGCGATAGATGAACATTGCGCGCTTTGCACCGGGTGCGGGCTTGATGTAGGCGGTGTTGACGAAGTGGAAGGTCTTATCGTCCACCTCTACGCGGGTGCCGATGTACATCTTCACATAGAAGAAAGCCAGGATGGCGATCAGGTAGCTGAACATGGAAAAGCTCTGCATGTATTCACTGCCGCGGCCGAGGGACGGAGCGACCATGGTCCATACGGCGTCGCCTATACACAGCACGCACAGCACATACAGAACGATATAACCAGCTTTATAGGGACGGAATTTCTTCATAACGGTCATCCTCACAAAATGATATTACATCCATTATACTCGCTTCAAAGACAAATGACAAGAATAAATTGCGCTCACCTGCGCGCACCCACGAAGGCAGCAATGGTGTTGATTGCCAGCGCCGTCAGCAGGGCAAACAGGAAATCCGGCACATGGAAGGCGTCCACAAAATGATCCGCAATGTAGATCAGGGCAATGTCGATCGCCGTGCCCGAAAGTCCGAAGGTTAGGCAGCCCAGAGGAGCGGTGATGAACCTGAGCAGCGGGCGCAGAATGATATGCACAAGGCCCAGCGCCGCACCCATGGCCAGCAGCGGGGCATAGGTTTCCAAATCTGTATTTTCAGGTGCGCCGTACAGGATGGTGGCCACCGTGGGTACCGCCAGCAGGCAGGTCAGGAAGATCAGGGTCTTCCTGGGTGTTTTTGCATTTCTACGCATGGTTATTCCTCGAACATGGCGTCGATTTCGGCTTCAAATTTGTTCCAGGCGCCGATCTTAGGCGGACGGCTGGAAAACACCATCTGCTCATGGCGGGTGGGATGCTCCAATGCCAGGTGGCAGGCCCACAGGGCAATCTGCCGTCCGGGCACGCCGTGACCGTAGCGCATGTCGCCCCAGAGGGGATGTCCGGCATGGGCATGCTGCACGCGGATTTGATGGGAGCGTCCGGTGAACAGCTGTACACGGGTGAGGGTGAGCTTTTCCTTCGCGGCGATAGGCCGGGAGACGAGCCGCGCTTCCTTGGCGCCGGGGGTGCCGGTCTTTACGGCGCGCACCATGCCCGTTTTGCCGTCCTTGAGCAGGTAATCCTTCAGGTTCAGTTCCTGATGGAATTCACCCTCCACCACGGCCAGGTACTGCCTGTCCTGTTCATGGGTGCGGAAGGTTTCCGACAGGCGGGAGGCCGCCTTGCTGGTGCGGGCGAATACCATCACGCCGCCCACCGGACGGTCCAGGCGGTGCACCAGGCCCAGGTAGACTGCGCCGGGCTTGTTGTACTTTTCGCCGATATATTTTTTGAGGATGGTGAGCAGGTCGTCGTCCCCGGAGCTGTCCCCCTGGGAGGGCAGGTTTGCGGGCTTCACGACCACCAGCAAGTGGTTATCCTCATAGAGAACCGGAATTTCAAAACTTCCGGCACGAATGATTTCCGGCATGGCGTTTCTCCTCGGTTTTATTCACTTCATTATGGACTGCCCGGGGAAATCTGTCAAGGGCGGGTTTTACTGTGATAGCAATCCGACTTTCATATTAAATTTGATGAATTTACCGCTTCCGGCGGGGGACAGGGCTTGAAGAATGCTGTTTTTTGCTTTATAATCAAAAATGGTAAATTAGGGGGAAACTATGCTGTCTGTCAGCATTGGTGGACCTGGAGGAGGATTTTCCCGTGCGTGAAATCGTGCTGAAGGAACCTGTTGAATTGTCCCTGGCTGCCCAGCAGAATATGATGCTGGTGCTGCGTCTCACGACTGCCGGCGTCATCGCGCGTGCAGGTCTCACTGTAGATCGCATGGATGATGTGAAGCTGGCTGTGGAAGAGGCTTGCGGCTGCATGATCGATACCCCCAATGGCCCCGAGCGCCTGTGCCTGCGTTTCTGGGAGGAAACCGATGCCCTGAAGATCAGCATCTGCGGCGACTGTAAGTGCGGTGGCGTGGCTGTTGGCGAGGATGAGCGTACGGTTATTGAGTGCATCCTGGAATCCCTGGTGGATGGCGTTGAAGTGCGTATGTGCGGCGATACCGTGGCCGCAATCGAACTGAAAGTAGCTCTGGAACGCTGAGGTGACAGACTATGCGCACGAACAGAAAGTTACCGCCCGAGGAAATCGAGCGCCTGCTGACGCTCTATATTCAGACCCACAGGGCTGATTATAGGGATCGCATCGTGGAGGCCCACCTCTACATTGCGGAGATCATAGCGCGCAAGTTTTCCGGACGCGGCGTGGATTATGATGACCTGTTTCAGGTGGCGGCGCTGGCGCTGACCAAGGCCATTGAACGCTTCGATCCGGAGCGCGGCGTGAAGTTTGCCAGCTTTGTCACTCCCGGCATGGTCGGCGAAGTGAAAAACTATTTCCGGGATAAGTCCCGTTTGATCCGTCCTCCGCGGCGCAGCGGCGAACTGGCCCGCATCGTGGAGGCTGCCCGCGAAAAGCTTACCCAGGAGTTGCATCGCGCCCCCAGGGTGGATGAAATCGCGGAATATGCGGATCTCACAGAAGACGAGGTACTCGAAGGCATGGAAGCCGGCGCTTCCCAGCCCGTCTCCCTGGATATGCAGACCAGCGATGAGGATGAGGAGCTCAAGCTCTCCAGCGTCCTGGGTACCGAGGATCAGGGCTTTGCCTCCTTCGAAAATGCAGACCTGCTGCGCAGGAGCATGGCCAAGCTTACCGACCAGCAGAAGGAGATTATCTACCTTCGCTTCTTTGAAAACCTCTCCCAGAGGGAGGTGGCCCAGAAAATCGGCATCTCGCAGATGACCGTTTCCCGCGCGGAGCGCAGCGCCCTTGAAAGGATGCGCCAGGAACTGGGCGATACCAACATATAACGGAGTAATTTCGAATGATGAAATGGATAGCTAGCGCAGCCTTCGGCATGGAAGGCATGACCGGTCGTGATTTGAAGCGCCTGGGTATGGAGAATGTCCGCGTGATGGACATCGGCGGCGCAATGTTTGAGGGCAGCTTTGAGGACGCTTTCCG
>JAGBAU010000151.1 GCA_017938785.1 Clostridia bacterium | reverse complement strand
GCAACCATTTCTGCAACCACCAGATAAGTCCATGCCCAGCCGATGGTCAGGCGCATATCGTCCAGCAGGGCAGGCAGAGCGGCGGGCAGGAGCACACGGCAATACTGCTGCATGCGGCTGGCGCCCAGGGTAGCGGCAGCATTCATCAAATGCTGGTCCACCGAAGCAATGGAATCCTCCACCATCAGCATCAGCTGGAAGAAGGTGCCCAGGAAGATGATGGCGTACTTCTGGCTCTCACCGATGCCGAAGTAGAGCAGGGTCAGCGGCACTAGTGCCACAACGGGCAGGTAACGCATAAACTCCGTGATCGGCTGGAAGATGGAGCGGCAGACGCGGCTCGTGGCCGCGAGCATGCCCAGGGGCAGCGCGGCCACGACGGAGAGGACCCATCCGATCAGAACGCGATAGGTACTGCACCAGGTATGCTCCCACAGGGAACCATCCCGGGCAAGTTCAATCATGGTACCAAATACCTGCTGGGGAGAAGGCAGGAACACCTTATTTACGTTGGTGAATTCCGTGCCCGCCCACCATGCCACCATGATGGCTGCAAAGGAAAGTATTGCAACGGTCGTATCGCGTCTTTTCTTGGTCTTCATGTTATTGTCCTTTCAGGTTTCAGCCAAAGGTAGCTGCATTGATGAACTGGTCCAGGTCGATTTCCTCATCGATGATGCCCTCTTCCAGCCAGAAGCGCATTGCACGGCCGGCGACATCATAGATGTTCTTTTCGTTATTCTTGTCGATGAACTGTGCGTTCTCCTCGCGGCCGAAGAAGGTTACGCCGGAAAGCTCGCCCAGGGTGTCCTCCATGCTCAGCCCCAGGCCTTCGGACATGATCTTTGCACCCTCTTCAGGATTGGCCTCGAGGAAGTCGATGGCGTCGTACCAGGCGTTGGCCAGGGCCTGCTTGGCTTCTTCGGACAGGTCGGTGCGCACGGTCAGAACGTCCACGATGGTGCCCGGGAAGTCCGCGGAGGAGAGCAGCAGGTGTCCGCCTTCACGCTCGCCGGCAGTGGAGAGGAAGGGCTCCCAGGTGACGGCTGCGTCAATTTCACCTGCAATGAAGGAGGGACCGGTGAAGTCGGAGTCCATGTCCACGATGGTCACATCGTCCTTGGTCATGCCCACGCTGTCCAGCACGGTCAGGAAGAAGAAGTAAGCGGTGGAGGAAGTGTCCAGGCCGACCCTCTTGCCCTTCAGGTCTTCGATGGACTGGATCTCTGCAGAAGCGACGATGCCGTCGCCGCCGGTGGATTCATCCATAGCCAGCAGCACGGTTTCCGGAGTGCCGGAAGCGTAGCTGATGATTTCACGGTCGAGCACCTGGCCCAGGCCGTAGATGCTCTTGGAGAACATGGCCGCAGCATAGGTGGATTCATCCTCGTTAATGGTGAGGGTGGGGTTGATTCCATAGTTTTCGAAGTAACCGTTTGCCTCTGCAATATAGAGGGGCGCATAGCCGATCCAGGTGCAGAAGGAGATGGTGAATTCGCCGTCCTTGATCATTTCAGCGGAGGCGCCGCAGATCATGGCGGTCATCAGGATCATAGCAACCAGCATAGAGAGGATTTTCTTCATGATTTTGTTCTCCCTTGTTTTAATGTTTTATCGTGCTAAAGTGATGAATTGATAATACACTATAACACCTGATTTGTCAAGGGATTGGAGAAAGAATTTGCACGCTGTACAGACTTTTAACCTGCGCAATAGATTCTATTGGTTTTTTCTGAAAACCCATTGACAAACGCCGCAATAAGTGTTTTAATAAACATATGAACAATCGTTCATATGTTAGGAGGATGTGTTATGGATAACCGCGCTTCGGAAAACAAACATATGTATGAACACGGCTGTTCCTGCGGCCACGACCATGGACACGAGCATCATCACGAGCACGCCTGCTCCTGCGGTCATCACCACGAACAGGAACATCACCATAAACATGGCTGCTCCTGCGGCCACCATCACGAACATCATCACGAGCACCATCATGAGCATGCCCACGAAGCCGATGACGGCCATGCAAAGCGCGTCTACATATTGGAAAACCTTGGCTGTGCCAACTGCGCTGCAAAGATGGAGGAAAAGATTCGCGTCCTGCCCGGCGTGAGCTTCGCATCCATCGCCTTTGCAACCCGGCAGCTGCGCATCGCCGCAACGGATTATGAAGGGCTGCTTGCGAAAATCCAGGAGATCTGCACCTCCATCGAATCCCAGGTTCGGGTAGTCGAAAAGGATCCCTCTCCCGCACCCCATCACGAAAATAAAGATGAAGATAAGGCAGACCTTCTGCAGATCATCATCGGCGCAGCACTGTTCGTACTTGGCCTCATTCTGAACGCCAGCGGCGCGAACCAGTGGATCAGCCTGGCTGTCTTCGTGGTCGGCTACCTGGTTCTGGGCGGCCGCATCCTCATGGAGGCTGCCGGAAACATCCGCCGCGGCCACATTTTCGATGAAAACTTCCTGATGAGCATCGCCACCCTGGGCGCATTCGCCATCCGCGAATACCCGGAGGCCTTGGGCGTGATGCTGTTCTACCGTATAGGCGAATACTTCGAACACAAGGCCGTGGAAAAGAGCCGCAGCCAGATCATGGACGCCGTGGATATGCGTCCCGAAGTGGTAAACCTACTGCACGGTGAGGATGTGCAGGTGCTCCCCGCAGGAGAGGCAAAGCCCGGTGATATTCTTCTCATTCGCCCCGGCGACCGCATTCCGCTGGACGGCATGATCGTTGAAGGCGAAAGCCGCCTGGATACCTCGCCCATCACCGGCGAGCCGGTACCTGTAGCTGTACGCGCAGGCGATTTGGCCACCTCCGGCTGCGTGAACACCTCCGGCCAGCTGAAGCTGCGCGTGGAGAAGCCGCTGTCCGAATCCATGGTCACCCGCATCCTGAACTCCGTGGAAAATGCAGCGGCCAGCAAACCGAAGATCGACCGCTTCATCACCCGCTTCGCCCGCATCTACACCCCCTGCGTGGTGGCGATTGCCCTGGCGACGGCCATCATCCCTTCGCTGTTCACCGGCAACTGGAATTACTGGGTGTATACCGCCCTTACCTTCCTGGTCATGAGCTGTCCCTGCGCGCTGGTGCTCAGCGTGCCGCTGGCCTTCTTCTCCGGCATCGGCGCAGGTTCCCGCAAGGGCATCCTGTTCAAGGGCGGCGCAGCCATCGAAGCCATGAGCCGCTTGGGCGCGGTGGTCATGGATAAGACCGGCACCATCACCCTGGGCAACTTCCGTCTACAGAAGATCATCCCCACCGGTAAGTACAGCGAAAACGACCTGCTCCATCTGTGCGCCAGCTGCGAGCAGTACTCCACCCATCCCATCGCCCACTCCATCCTCACCGCCGCCCAGGAGAAGGGCATCGCCGTCAAGGCGCCCCATTCCCTGAAGGAAATCGCCGGCCACGGCATTGAGGCCGCGCTGGACGAAGGCGTCGTACTCTGCGGCAACCGCAAGCTGATGGCGCTGCGCAATGTGGACATGGAAGGCATTTCCTTCCCCAAGGAAGGCGCCGAGGTGTTCATCGCCGTCAACGGCAAGCTGGCAGGTATGCTGATGATCTCCGATACCATCAAGCCGGACGCCGGATCCGCCGTTGCGCGCCTGAAGGCTATGGGCCTGCATACCGCCATGCTTACCGGAGATTCCGAGGCCGGTTCGAAAGCCGTAGCTGATGAAACCGGCATCCACCAGGTGCATGCACGCCTGCTCCCCCAGGATAAGCTGGATAGGCTTGCCCAGATTCGCGCGCAGCACGGCGCGGTGATGTTCGTGGGCGACGGCATCAACGACGCCCCCGTACTCGCAGGCGCGGACGTGGGCGCAGCCATGGGCAGCGGTGCGGACGCAGCCATCGAAGCTGCCGACGCCGTGTTCATGACCGGCAATCTGACTGCCGTTCCCCAGGCCATCCACATCGCCCGCAGTTCCAACCGCATCGCCATCGAAAACGTGATCTTCGCCCTGGTGGTCAAGATTGCGGTGATGATTCTGGCCCTGTGTGGCTTTGCCAACATGTGGCTGGCGGTGTTTGCCGACACCGGCGTGGCGATGATCTGCGTCATCAATTCCATCCGCACCCTGTATAAAAAATAAATTTCTGCCTCCGGCAGGAAATGAGCGGTAAGTATCCAAAATAAAAGGTATGGGAATTTTCATTGTGGATGTTTTAAATTCGGAAAACCGGGTATATAATAAATGTCAAGAGAAAATTCCAGACACCATTAAATATTGGAGGTTACTGATTATGAAATATGTATGCGATGTTTGCGGTTGGGTTTATGACGAGGAACAGGGCGCTCCGGATCTGGGCATCGCCCCCGGCACCAAGTTTGCGGATCTTCCCGAGGATTTTGAATGCCCCCTCTGCAGCGTAGGCAAGGATAACTTCAGCGAAGAATAACAAACCCAGAAACCAGACTTTCATCCCACATTAAGCCGAGCCTGTCAGGGTTTAATGTGGGATTTTTCTAAGTACAGGATTCAGAGAATTGAGGAGAAATACGCATGAGTATGGTATTACTTACGGCGCTGGGCGTTGGCGGCGCCACCATAATCGGTTCCTTGCTGGGCTTTTTCTTCAAGAAGATGACCCACCGCTTTTCCGATATCATCCTGTCCTTTGCAGCGGGCGTAATGCTCTCCGCCGCAATCCTCGGCCTGATCATGCCCTCCCTGGAATACGGCGGTAAGTACGGCCTGCTCATCACCATTCCCGGTGTTTTTGCGGGCGCACTCTGCCTGAACCTGATCGATAAAATCGTGCCCCACCTGCACAAGATGATCGGCCCGGATATCGAGTCCCACCACAACCAGAACCTGAGCAAGGTGCTTCTGTTTGTGCTGGCCATCGCCATCCACAACCTGCCCGAAGGCATCGCGGCAGGCGTGGGCTTCGGCTCCGGCAATACCAGCCAGGCGCTGATGATCGCCGGCGGCATCGCCCTGCAAAACATCCCCGAAGGCATGGTCATCATCGGGCCCATGCTCAGCGCGGGCGTCACCCCGAAAAAGACGCTCATCTGCGCCCTGATCACCGGCCTTGTGGAGGTCATCGGTACCCTGATCGGCTACTTTGCGGTGAGCATCGCCTCGACCATCCTGCCCTTTGCCCTGGCCTTTGCCGGCGGCACCATGCTGTATGTGGTCAGCGACGAAATGATCCCCGAAACCCACGCCCACGGCAGTGAACGCGGCGCAACCTATGCGCTGCTGGTGGGCTTTTGCGTGATGCTGATCTCCGATGTGCTGCTGGGCTAAAAACAAAGCGGAAAACGCGCCTTCAATGCATGAAGGCGCGTTTCTCTTGAAAAAAGCACTGTGCAATGTTATAATATCTCTAAATAACAAGCAAAGGTTGGTTCTGATGTCGGAATATAAGTCCCTGAACGCAATCGCATATGATCACCTGCGCGAGCTGATTTATAACCGCGAATTGGAATTCAACACCATCTACAGCGAAACCAAGCTCGCCGCAAACCTGTCCATCTCACGTACGCCCATGCGCGACGCCCTGAACCGTCTGGCCCAGGAACGCTACATCGATATCCTGCCCAGCCGCGGTTTTGTGCTGCACAAGCCCACCGCCCAGGACATCACCGAGGGTTATCATGTGCGCAGGATGATTGAGCTGTACTGCGCCGAAGCCGTGGCCCGGAATTATCCCAATGAAAAGAGCCGCGCCGCTATCGCAGCCATGGAGGACGCCCTGAACCGCCAGCGCAGTCTCCTGGAAAACATGGATGCCTACAGCCTGAACCAGTTCTGGTTCAACGATCTGGATTTCCACAAGGCCCCGCTGTATTACCTGAACCTGCCTTCCTTCATGAAGCAGTTGGATACCTTCATGCACTTCTTCATGCCCCATCACATGATGGATGAAGCCGTCATCACCCAGGAATACGACAAGGTGATGGACCGCCATCTGAGCACCCTCACCGAGCATGCCCAGATCATTGAAGCCCTGAAGAGCGGCGATCTTGACCGGGTCCGTGAAACCGTATGCCGGCACCTGCGCACCTCCTTCCTGGCCCAGCCCGGCCATGAGGAAATCATCGAATAATACATTCGCCCTGTTTTGCAGGGCTTTTTTCATAGAAACCTGAAAGGAGCACACCATGCATCCGAGAAAGCTGTACATCGCCTACGGAAACCGCGCCCGCGAAATGACCATTGACCTGCTCACCGCTGCCAACATCGCAGCCGAAATCCCCCAGGGAGCGTCCATTGCCCTGAAGCCCAACCTGGTGGTTGCCGCTCCGGCAGAGAATGGTGCAACCACCCACACCGGTATCGTGGAGGGCATCATTCAGTATCTCCAGGCGCACGGCCATACGAACATCTCCATTATGGAAGGCTCCTGGCTGGGCGACAGCACCGCGCGGGCCTATTCCGTGTGCGGCTATCATGAGCTGGAGAAGAAGTACGGTGTGAAACTGTATGACCTGAAAAAGGACCAGACCCGCAGCGTATCCACGCCGGTGGGTCCGATGAAAATCTGCTGCCGCCCCATGGACGCGGACTATGTGATCAGCCTGCCGGTGCTCAAGGGCCATTGCCAGACCCTGATGACCTGCGCGCTGAAGAATTCGAAGGGCTGCATCCCGGACAGCGAAAAGCGCCACTTCCATACCATGGGCCTGCACAGGCCCATCGCCGCCCTGGCAACGGTATTCAAGCCCGACCTATTCATCGTGGACAGCATCTGCGGCGACCTGAACTTCGAAGAAGGCGGCACGCCCATCCAGACCAACCGCATGCTGCTGGGGCATGATCCCGTTCAGATCGACGCCTACGGCTGCAGCCTGCTGGGCATCGACCCCCGGGATGTGGATTACATCGGCTATGCCGAGGACTGGAACGTGGGCAGCACAGAAATCAACGAGCAGGATATTGTATACGTCAACGATCCTGCCAGCGCGCCCGCCTATCCTGCTCCCAGCGGCCTGGTTTCCCGGCTGACCTGCTGCGTAAAGCAGAACAGCGCCTGTTCCGCCTGCTATGGAAACCTGGTGCACGCCCTCTATCGCCTGGAGGACAATCATGGCCTGCGCTGCGATAAGCCCGTATACATCGGCCAGGGCCTCGCCGGAAAGGCCCTGGAGGGCATCGGCATAGGAAGGTGCTGCACCGGTGCATCGGTGCATGTGCAGGGCTGCCCACCCAGCGCAGAAAATATACTCAATACACTGCTTGAAAATCTCTGAGCCTGCACATGCAGGCTCTTTTTTCGGGCATAAAAAACGCCCCACGGCTGCGTGCGGCTTCATAATCCAAAAATGCCAAAACTGAAATGACCCTTGATTGCTTCATTTTGCGATCATTGTCTTTCTTTACAAACTCTGATCATCCACAATCAAGGGTCATTTCTGAACGATCTTGGTATCTAACATCATTTTGTGTACCTCGCATTTCTACGGATTTGACTCTGCTTCTTCACGGATCCTTCCAGCTTCTTTTCTTTCTTCTTTTATGATCTACGATGATCATCTATCATGGAGGATCTTTCTTAGAAGGGCTTCGTCTGAGAAAGCTTTTGTTTGAAGGAGTGTTCCTTGCTGCTTTCTGTTTACATTATAATGCACTTTTTCCTATTTTGCAAGCCCGCAATTTCAACAAAGTTATATGTGTGCATTTTATGTAAACCACAGAAAATTAACCAAACCCCTTGACGGCGTTTTGAATTTTTGATATACTGGTAGTGTTGGGGCTCTGTAAGTGGGCTCGTTTTTTTGTGCAAAAAAGAATCCACCCGTTTGAAAGGTGGATTCTTTTCCTTATTCTTTCTTTTCACTCCTGCGAATTTCCGTGTATTCATTCAGGGCCTTGAGCGCCTGACCGCCCATGGGCAGGATGGCGATAATATTGAACACCGTCATCAGGCCAACGCCTATGTCGCCCAGGTCCCAAACAAAGGTATAGGCAGCCAGACCACCGATGAACAGCATCACCAGAGCAATGATCTTATATGCCGTCTGGCTCCACCAGTTATCGCCGCAAAGGTAGGCTACATTGGAGCGGGCATAATACAGAATGCCAATGAAGGTGGAGAAGCAGAACAGCCACAGTGTGATTGCAATGAAAATCACGCCTGCATTGCCGAAGTGGATGCGCATGGCCTCCTGCAGAAGGGGCATGCCGCTCAGGCCTGCGAGGCTTCCCTCGGGAACCAGCAGCATGATCATGGCTGTGCAGGTGCAGATCACGATGGTATCGATGATTACGCCGAAAGCCTGGAACAAGCCTGCTTTGGCCGGATGGCTCACATCTGCCGCAGCAGCCGCGCATGGTGCAGAGCCGGAACCTGCCTCATTGGAGAACAGGCCGCGCTTTACGCCGTTCATCAAGGCTGCGCCGAAGCCGCCCGCCACCATCTGGCGCAGGCCAAAAGCTTCCTGCACAATCTGCTTCAGCACGCCGGGCAGCATAGAAGCATTGTTGATGATCACAAAAATCGTAATGCCGAAGTAGAACACCGCCATAACGGGCACGATCACGTCCAGCACCTTGACGGTGGTATTTTTGCGCAGCACGATCACTGCCGCCAGTGCCACCAGCACGATGGTGGACCAGATGGGCGGAATGTTGAAGGCATGCTTGAATGCAGAGGATACGGAGTTGCTGATGACCTGGCTCACGCCGCACCAGCAGATCAGGCCGGAGATAGCAAACAGCACAGCAATGATGCTCTTTTTCTTCCTGCCTGCGAAGAAATTGTGGATATAATAAGCCGGACCGCCGCGGAAACCGCCGTAGAGGGGATCCTTCTCCTTGTGCTGCTGGGCCAGGGTGGCTTCGATAAAGGCCGTGGACGCGCCGATGAGGGCCGTGATCCACATCCAGAAGACCGCACCCGCACCGCCGGCGGAAAGCGCCGCCACGACGCCCACCATGTTGCCCATGCCCACACGGGTAGCTGTGGACACGATCAGCGCCTGCATACCGGAGATGGCGCCCCTATCGCCTTCCTGCTTTTCCGTGGAGATGCGCAGCATTTCCGGGAAGTAGCGAACCGGTAAAAACTTCGTGCGGATGGTGAAATAGATGCCCGTGGGAATCAACAGCAGCACCAGCAGGGAAATGCCGATGGCGTCGCCGCCGGGCAGGGGAATTCTGAATAAATCCCCCCAGAGAAGATTGTAGAAAAAAGAAATCAGTTTCATAAGTATCGTACCCCTTGACTTTCTTATCCAAGATTATATAATGGTTTCAAGCATTTGTCGAATTGATACTTTCGATAAAACCCATTATAAAATTCAATGGAGGATTCCATGGATCTTCGAAGCCTCAATACTTTCATTCAGGTGGCGGAAATGAACAGCTTCACCCGCGCCGGGGCCAGCCTGGGCTATTCCCAGCCCACAGTATCTTTTCAGATCAAGCAGCTGGAAAAGGAGCTGGGCGTGCAGCTGTTTGAGCGCGTAGGCCACACCGTAAGCCTGACGGACGCCGGCCGCCATGCGCTGGCCTATGCCCAGCAGATCTGCCGCATGTCCCAGGAAATGGCGGAGGGTGCGGAAGCTCCCCAGGAGCTGCGCGGTGAAATCCGCCTGGCCACGGCGGATTCCCTGTGTACGCCGCTGATCATGCAAGCCTTCGCCAGTTTCCGCAGGGAGCATCCCAAGGTTTCCCTACATGTCACCACCGCCGGCACTGCAGAGCTCTTCCGCCTGCTGGACCACAACGAGGTGGACCTGGTCTGTACCCTGGATAACCACATCTACAACACCAACTACATCATCGCCAACGAGGAAAAGATCGGTGTGCATTTCGTGGCTCCGGCGGATCATCCCCTGGGCGCCCGAGGAATGCTGAGCATTGAAGACCTTTTGCATCAACCCTTCCTGCTCACCGAAAAGGATATGAGCTACGGCCGCCTGCTGCATGAGCATCTGGCGCGCTATTCCCGTGAAATCCAGCCCATACTGGAAATCGGCAGCGCGGACCTGATCTGCAAATTGGTATCCGACGGCCTGGGCCTGTCCTTCCTGCCGGACTATGTAACCGAAGCCGCCGTGCGCGAGGGCCGCATCGTGCGCCTGGAGGTATGCGACCTCGAAATTAATGTCTGGAAGCAGCTGCTCTACCATAAGGACAAATGGATGTCCCGGCCGATGCAGGCTGCCATCGCCCATCTTTCCAGAATCCGCCTGGCGATCTGACGCTTGCCATCCGCCGCATGCGGGTGTATAATTCCATCATAAGCTGAAACAAGGAGAACTGCATCGTGCACAATCGTCCCGTCTGATCAAATGAATGAATCCCTGGCAATGCCGGTTCCCATCGGCATTGGTTGGTATGCCCATTCATTTCAAGATCAGAGGGGATTTTTATGTCCAAAAGAAGAAATCTACATATATCGTATGCCATTGCCCTGTTGCAGGGCATGGTGTTCTACGCGCCCGTCGCGAGCCTCTACCGCCAGGCTGCGGGATTGCATTTCACCCAGATTGCCCTCATCGAAGGCGCATCCTACCTGCTTTCCCTGCTGCTGGAGCTGCCATGGGGCATGATCGCCGACCGCATCGGCTACCGCAAAACCATGATCTGTGGCTGCTGCTTCTACTTCCTGTCAAAGATGATCTTCTGGCAGGCGAACGGCTTCTCAGGCTTCCTGCTGGAGCGCGTATTGCTCAGCATTTCCATCGCCGCGCTGTCCGGCGTGGAGGAAAGCATACTCTATCTCTCCTGCGAAAAGGAAAACCGCCAGCGCAGCTTCGCAATCAGCGAAGCCTGTTCCACGCTGGGCCTGATCCTCTCCGCCGGAGCCTACTCCCTGTTCATGGGCGGCAATTACCGCCTTGCGGCCCTTTCCACCATGATCGCCTATGGCCTTGCAGCGCTGCTGTCCCTGGGCCTCCGCGAGGTTCAGCCTGAGAAGGTGCAGGCCGGCCTTCCCGGTTTCATTCATCTTTTGAAGGACACACTGCGCAGGCGGCGCCTGCTGCTATTCCTGGCGGGCATGGCCCTCTTCGGCGAAGCTGCGCAGATGATCACCGTCTGGCTGAACCAGAACCAGTACCTGCGCTGCGGCATGGACAGCACGCGCATGGGCTGGGCTTACATCGCCGTGTCCGCCGCTGCGCTCCTGGGCGCTTTTTCCCAACGGTTCACGCGTTGCATGGGCGAACGCCGCTTCGCCGCAACGCTGTTCATCGCAGCCGCCGCCGCGGGCCTGCTGTTGGTTTTTGTGCGCTCCGCTGCACTTTCCGTACTGCTGGTCGCCGCCGTATCCATGGCGCGGGCACTGCTGCTGCCGCTGACCTCCAGGATTTGCTCGGATGCAGTGCATACCCACAGCCGTGCCACTCAGCTGAGCGTATTTGCTATGATCCAGAATACCTTCGCCGCCGGTGCATCCTTTGCGCTGGGGCGGGCTTCGGATGTTTCCCTGAACCTGGCCTTTATCCTGTGCGGCCTGGCCTGTATCCTCGCCTGCGCAGCATTCCTGCACCTACGCAAGCCGGTTCGCCCTTGACAGGCCGCTGGACCTGCGCTATACTGATCCCTACAAAGCTTTCGGCGTTTCTATATCAAACGCCGGGAGCATTTATTTTTGGGGAGGCACATATGAAAAAAACCCGCTTCTACACGGAAATCGCTTACATCCTGGGTCTGATAGTGCTGGCCATCGGCACAGCCATGATGGAAAAGGCCAATTTCGGCGTATCCATGGTGGTGGCTCCGGCCTATCTGTTTTATCTGAAGCTGAACCCCGCCCTACCCTTCTTCAGCTTCGGCATGTCCGCATACCTGCTGCAGCTGGTACTGCTGATCGCCCTCGCCATCTTACAGAAAAGGCTGCGGCTGTGCTACCTGTTTTCCTTCATCACGGCCTTCATCTACGGTCAGCTGCTGGACGGAGCCATGGCCCTGGCAGCTTGGATTCCCTGCGAAATCCCGGCCATGCGCATCATCTTCTATGTGCTGGGCATGGTGGTTTGCGCTGCAGGTGTTTCCATGCTGTTCAACACCTACATCGCACCCGAGGCCTATGAACTGGTGGTGAAGGAAATCTCCGCATCCCTGAACCGCCCCACCCACAGGGTAAAGACCGTATACGACCTTTGCAGCTGCGCCCTTGCCGTGGTTTTGTCCTTTGCCTTCTTCGGCTTCGGCGTATTCGAAGGCGTGAAGCTGGGCACGATCATCTGCGCACTGGTGAACGGAACGCTCATCGGCATGTTCAGCCGTCTGTGGAACAGCTGCTTCTATTTCGGCGATGCCCTGAAGCTGCGTCCGCTGTTTGAAAAGAGGTAGGATTTCACATCATGCGGTTTTCACTTTTCCATTTCTTTTCAAAAGCGCCGGGAAAAAACAACATGTCGGAATTGACGAATTCCCGTGAATTTGATAAGATATTGGTGTATTTTTAGAGGGCAACGAGTCTGTTTTTCATATATCGAAGAGGCCCGCACCTCACGGAAAGGAATGGTATAATATGGATTGCAACAAGAGACCTGATACCATGGCACGCATCACTACCAAGGAACTGGCGGACGCATTTATTGCGGAACAGGTGAAGCTCGTCCGCGAACAGGTAGGCGACAAGAAGGTTCTGCTGGCACTGTCCGGCGGCGTGGATTCCTCCGTAGTTGCCGCTCTGCTGATCAAGGCAATCGGCAAGCAGCTGGTTTGCGTACATGTAAACCACGGCCTCATGCGCAAGGGCGAAAGCGAACAGGTTATCGAAGTGTTCGGCAAGGAGCTGGACGCCAACCTGATCTATATCGACGCAACCGACCGCTTCCTCGATCTGCTGGCAGGTGTCGCAGAGCCTGAAAAGAAGCGCAAGATCATCGGCGGCGAATTCATCAAGGTATTCGATGAAGAAGCATCCAAGCTGGAAGGCATCGACTTCCTGGCTCAGGGCACCATCTATCCCGATATCCTGGAATCCGACGGCGTAAAGGCCCACCACAACGTCGGCGGCCTGCCCGAGGGCATGGCTTTCGAGCTGGTCGAGCCCGTAAAGCTCCTGTACAAGGATGAAGTACGCGTGGTCGGCGAGGCACTGGGCCTGCCCCATGCCATGGTGTACCGTCAGCCCTTCCCCGGCCCCGGTCTGGGCGTGCGCTGCCTGGGCGCCATCACCCGCGACCGCCTCAACGCCCTGCGCGAGGCCGACGCCATCCTGCGCGAGGAGTTTGAAAAGAACGGCCTGAACGAAAAGGTGTGGCAGTACTTCATCGCCGTGCCCGATATCAAGAGCGTGGGCGTGAAGGACGAGAGCCGCTACGAGGGCTGGCCCGCCATCATCCGCGCCGTGAACACCACCGATGCCATGTCCGCCACCATCGAGGAGATCCCCTACGCCCT
>JAGBAU010000012.1 GCA_017938785.1 Clostridia bacterium | reverse complement strand
CCCCCCTTCTCTGAATATGATAAAGAAATTTGGGATATGTCGTGTGGGACATATCCCAAATGAGGGGAGAATGTGGTATGATTGGGATATATCCCACATAGAGAAGGGGGAGGAGATTGATGAGAGTTGCTTTTACTGGTCATCGCCCAGAACAACTCCACATTAGGCACAATGAATTGTCCAAGGAAGGCCAAGCCTTAAGGGATCTCATTCGGAATGAAATCCGGACGGTGGAACAGTCTGGAGCAGATACATTCTTCTGTGGTGCAGCAAGAGGCGCTGACATCATATGCGGAGAGCTTGTTTTGCAGGAAAAACAAGCACATCCGGAGCTGAAATTGATCTGCGTCATCCCGTTTGCTGAGCAGGCGAGAGGCTGGGAAATGAACTGGGCGTTTCGATATAGGGAACTGCTGAGAAATGCAGATCAGATTGTCCAGATGTGCTCCAATTATCAGCGGGGCTGTTATCATATGCGCAACCGGTACATGGTGGACAACTGTGATCTGCTGATAGCGATCTACAATGGCCAGAACAAAGGCGGTACGGCCTATACCGTCAATTATGCCCGCGAGCAGGGAAAGGAGATCCTGATCATTGACCCGAACACGCTGGAAAAGACAGTCATTCCGGCAGCATACAGAAGGAAATAAACGAAAAGCGCAGCCGGTTGGCTGCGTATTTCATTGCCAGGGAGGTGAATATCATGTCAACGATTCTAGGCATCGACATCGAAACCTACAGTTCAGTGCCACTGCCCAAATGCGGTGTATACCGATATGTCGATGCGCCGGATTTTGAAATCCTTCTCTTATCCTATGCGTTTGATGATGGACCGGTCGTGACCATCGATCTTGCATGCGGCGAAATGCTCCCTGTGGAGGTAGCTGCCGCGCTTGACGATCCCGCCGTCATCAAGGCGGCCTATAATGCACAGTTTGAGCGGGTCTGCCTCTCGCGATATCTGGGGCACTGGCTCGATCCGCACCAATGGCGATGTACAGCGGTCATGGCCTCCTATCTGACGCTGCCCTCCCGACTGGCCGATGTCGCTGTTGCCCTGAAGCTCACGCAGCAGAAGATGGAGGAGGGCAAGGACCTGATCCGCTACTTCTCTGTTCCCTGCAAGCCGACCAAGGCCAATGGCGGCAGGACGCGAAACTTGCCTGCCGATGCGCCGGACAAGTGGGCGGTCTACAAGCAGTACAACGCACAGGACGTGGAAACGGAGCGTGCAGTGCGCAAGGCGCTGGAGGCATGGCCGCTGCCGGAGCACGAATGGGAGGTCTATGCGCTTGACCAGATCATCAACGACCGGGGCGTTCGGGTGGATAAGAGGCTCGTCAAAAACGCCATAGCCGTCGATGAAGTGTTTACGGAAGCAGCTTATCGGCGGGCGAAGGAGCTGACCGGGCTTGAGAATCCCGGAAGCGTTGCTCAACTGAAGGCCTGGCTGGCTGATCAGGACATGCCCATGGAATCCCTTGCCAAGAAGATCGTGCAGGAAAAGGCTGCCAAGACGGATGGCATCATCGCAGAGCTTTTGAACCTCCGTCTGGAGCTGAGCAAGACCAGCGTGAAGAAGTACGAGGCCATGGCGCGCACGGTGTGTCGTGACGGGCGGATTCACGGGCTGCTCCAGTTCGGCGGGGCTTCACGAACCTTCAGATGGGCGGGCAGATTGGTTCAGGTACAGAATCTTCCCCAGAATCATCTGCCCGACCTGATGCTTGCACGGGATATTGTCCAGCAAGGCGATGAGCAGCAACTTGAATTGCTTTTCGGTTCTGTCCCCAATACGCTCTCTGAACTGATCCGCACGGCGTTCATCCCAAGAGATGGATGCCGCTTTATTGTTGCTGACTTTTCGGCCATCGAGGCTCGTGTGCTTGCATGGCTGGCCGGTGAGGATTGGGTGCTGGAGGAGTTTCGGGGGAAGGGAAAAATTTACGAGGCAACAGCCAGCCGCATGTTTCACATTCCGCAGGAGACGATCGTCAAGGGTCATCCGAATTACGAATATCGGCAGAAGGGCAAGCAGGCAACGCTGTCCTGCGGTTACGGCGGCGGGGTCGGCGCACTGAAGGCCATGGGCGCAAAGATGCCCGAGGAGGAGATGCAGCCGCTGGTGGATGCCTGGCGCGCTGCCAATCCCAATATCGTGGCGTTCTGGGGTGCGCTGGATCGTGCGGCGCGAAAGGTGATCCGCAGCAAGGCTTCAACGCGCGTTGGCAAGGTGGTGCTGTACTGGAAGGACGACAAGATGCTCGTGCGCTTGCCTTCAGGCAGGAGCCTGTGCTATCAGTCGCCGCACTTTACCGGGAATCGCTTTGGCAGCGACGCCATCGGCTACTATGCGCCCAATGCCGCAGGCCAGATGGTGGAGCAGGAAACCTTCGGCGGAAAGCTCGCGGAGAATGTAACGCAGGCCATTGCACGAGATATTCTGGCACACGCCATGCTGAATCTGGAAGCTGCCGGATATCCCATTGTCTTTCACATCCACGATGAAGCGGTGATGGAAGCGCCCATCGGGAAAGGCAGCACAGAGGATGCTTGCCGGATCATGGCGATCCAACCGGAGTGGGCAAAGGATCTGCCGCTGCGGGCGGATGGGGATGAAATGCCCTATTATCAAAAGGCGTGATCCTGTCAGCAGAAAATGGGCAGAAATGACTTGACTTGTCCGGCGGGCAGAGTGAGTAATACCATACCCCGGGCAAGCGCGGGGTGACGACAGATTGACAGGAGGTACAATGAT
>JAGBAU010000150.1 GCA_017938785.1 Clostridia bacterium | reverse complement strand
TTCAATTCCGTATGGCAGAGGCGTAGAGAAGACCGGCCTCCTGGTAGCGGAAGAAATACGTAAGACCATCCGTGACGAACTTGGCCTTACCGTCTCCATCGGCGTTTCTTTTTCCAAGATATTTGCCAAGCTCGGCAGTGACATGAAAAAACCTGATGCAATTACAACAATCAGCAAGGAGAACTACCGTGAGAAGGTCTGGCCGTTGCCTGCCAGTGATCTTCTTTATGTGGGTCATGCTACGACGCGCAAACTGCGCATGATGAACGTTCATACCATAGGCGATTTGGCGAACTGCGATCCGTCTCTGCTCAGAGCGCGCCTTGGAAAAAATGGTGTGATGCTTTGGCAGTTTGCCAGCGGCCTGGATTATTCCAGGGTCATGCCCAGCGATTATGTAGCCCCGATCAAGTCTGTTGGCCACGGCACTACCTGCGTTGTGGATCTGGAAACGGACTATCAGGTCTGGCTGGTACTCTACGAACTTGCCCAGGATGTGGGCCATCGTCTGCGCAGGCATGGCATGCAGGCCAAGGGTGTGCAGATCACGGTCAAGGACGAAGACCTGAGCTACCGGCAGTATCAGATGCCGCTGAAATTTCCGACGCGCAGTCCCTTGGATATTGCGCAGGCAGGATACACGCTGTTTAAGCAGCATTACGGATGGATGAAAACTGTGCGTGCGCTTACGATCAGGGGAATCAACCTGATCGGTGAAAAGCAGCTGGTACAGCTGGATCTCTTTTGTGACTATGCCCGTAGGGAGAAACGCATGGCGCTGGATGATGCGGTGGACGAAATCAGACGCCGCTTCGGATATCATTCAATCTTCGCAGCTTCACTCATGGGCGACCTGAAAATGGCGCAGGACAAGTGTGAAACTGTACTGATGCCGGGACTTATGTATCAATAATGGAGGAAACCCAATGATCTATACCCCCTGGAGCAGCATGAAATGTCCGAACTGTGGAAAGCGCGCCTTTGATATTTCAGCGCTTCCGCAGGAGAAAACTGCGATCGAAATCAAGTGCCCGAACTGCCACAAGCTGGTAACGGTATTGTGTACGTCGGAGCACACTTTTGACAACTCAAGACCAACCCAGTAATTCATACCAGCAAAGGCACCGGAAGCGCCAGGCTTCCGAGCGATTCGCTAAGTAGTGACCAAATGGCCGGATGGAATGATTTTCGCACACGCGCCCTCGGGTGTCCGTGCGGAAATTCCATCCGGCCATTTTTTTTGTTTTTCTCTCAAATTTTTTTCTAAAGTGGCAATGATCTTGCCCCTTTAACCGCGACAATCAGATCACCGAGCAAGGGAAAGGGGGTGTGAGCAGTGACCCAGACAGAACGCCGGGAAGCGATCAGAGAATATCTGTTTTCCGAGCGATTTGCCAATATCGAAAATCTGGCAAATGAATTTGGCGTAAGCAAGCGCACGATTCGCTATGACGTCGAGGCCCTGACCTGCTTATACCCCGTTGAAACTGTTCGTGGTCGATACGGTGGCGGCGTAAAGCTGGCAGATTGGTACCATCCCAGCAGAAGCAAGCTCGCACCGGAACAGATGGCCCTGTTGAAGAAGCTGGCCCCTTCTTTGAACGGCAGCGATCTGGTCGTTATGAACAGCATCATTTCTCAGTTTGCTCCGTGAATCTATGAAAGGAAGTACTGAGTATGAGCAAGATGAAGCTCCTGCTGGATGTGGTTGAGGACATGCGCAGGCTTGCTGACAGCCTCCAGAGCATGGCCGACAGTATCTCCGGAAACACAGTTTCTGAAGAACAGGCTGAGCCCCAGCGCGAACAGCAGCCGATTCCCAAGGTGTCTATCGACCAGGTCCGAGCAGTGCTGGCAGAAAAAAGCAGCGAAGGCAAGACCGCGCAAGTGAAAGAGCTGCTCTACAAATACGATGCAGGGAAGCTCTCCGGTGTGAAACCTGAGGATTATCCCGCCCTTCTTGAGGAGGCGCAGAAACTGTAATGCCGACTGCACCTGCACGTTTTTCTCCTTCGTCTGCAAATCGCAGGATCCATTGTCCGCCTTCACTGCTCCTGGAGGAACAGTTTGAGGAAGGTGAGAGTGTATATGCAGCCGAGGGAACTGCCGGTCATTCTCTGGCCGAGCACCTCATCCGAAAGTATTTGAAGCTGCGAACCAAGCGCCCGACTTCGAAGTACTACACTGACGAACTTATCAATGCCGTCGACGAATATGTTGCCTTCGTGATCGGTGAAATTGAAGCTGCCCGGCGCGAGTGCGAGCACCCAATCATTCTGGTGGAACAGCGCGTGGATGCTTCCGAGTATGTGGACAACTGCTTCGGAACTGCCGACATGGTCATCATTACCGATAAGGTAGCACACATCATCGACCTGAAGCTGGGGAAGGGTGTTCCGGTACACGCGGAAGAGAATCCCCAACTTATGATCTACGGTCTGGGTGTACTGCACATGGCAGAGTCCCTGTACGACATTGAAACCGTTCGTATGACAATTTTTCAGCCCCGACTGTACAACTCTTCTTCCTGGGATGTATCCCCGGATTACCTGAGGCGATGGGGCGAAGAAGTCCTGCGCCCGGCAGGTGCCAAGGCCATGATCGGAGCCGGTGAATTTGAAGCCGGAACCTGGTGCAGGTTCTGCAGAGCCCGTAACCAATGCCGCGCTCGCGCAGAGCATTTTCTTGAAATGGCGAAGATGGAATTCCGTCAGCCTGCACTTCTGAGCGATGAAGAGATTTCCGAGATCATCAGCAAAGCAGACGAACTGTCCAGGTGGGCCAACGATATCTACGCTTTTGCCCAGGATCAGGCGATCAACCATGATAAGCACTGGCCCGGCTACAAGGTCGTGGAAGGCCGCACCATTCGCAAATTCACTTCTGATGAAGAGGTCATTGAGGCTGCAAAGGAAGCAGGCTACAAGGATATCTTCAAGCATTCGCTCATCAGCCTTACCGAAATGGAGCGCCTGATGGGCAAGGAGAACTTCAACAACATTCTCGGTCGCCTGGTCTACAAGCCCAAGGGCAAGCTGACACTTGTCCCCGAGAGCGATAAACGCGAGGCGATCTCAACCAGTACCGCACATGCGGATTTTGAGGAGGTTTGATTTATGAACAAGAATCACAACAAGGTCATCATCCCTTGCCGTTTTTCCTTCCTGCACTGCTGGGAG
>JAGBAU010000149.1 GCA_017938785.1 Clostridia bacterium | reverse complement strand
TTCAGGCAGCCGTTTTCGAAGATGCGGGCTTCCTTGACCGTACACTTCATAGACCTGCACACGCTCCTTTTCTTGAAAATTCGCTACAAAAAACGCTCTGCCGATGGGCAAGAGCGCAACACAACAAATCGGACGCACTGCGCCCCTATTGAATTATGCTCGCCTTGCCGGTCTCTCAGTACCGCCTTAAAGAACGTTTTGAATATTTTATCACTAACGCCCGGCACTGTCAATGAACTGACAATAAACGCGAGATTAAGTTTTGTTACATGCATACATGACATATATTGAAGGGTATTCCGGATTCAGAATATCGACCTTGCAAGAAACGCCGCTTTTATTTATAATATCAGAAGAATACAACACAGAGGATGGATTTCCATGAAGCATATATTCCGATTGACCATCATACTGGCGATTTCCCTGCTGGGCGAATTGCTGAATGCACTGATTCCCCTGCCCATTCCGGGCAGTATTTACGGCCTGGTGCTGATGCTTGCAGGGCTGTGCACCGGGATCATCCCCCTGGAAAAGGTGGAATCCACCGGGCGCTTCCTGATTGAAATCATGCCGGTGATGTTCATTCCTGCCGCCGCAGGGCTCATCGACAGCTGGAGCGCCGTCCGGCCCATGCTGGTTCCTGCGCTGGTGATCATGGTGGTTTCCACCTTCATCGTGATGGGCGTGACCGGGTATGTGACCCAGGCGCTCATGCGCCGCAGCCGCAAGGAAGAGGGGGATGCCGAATGAAAGAAGTCATCGTCAATTCTGCATTCTTCGGCGCTGTGATCAGCCTGATCGCGTATTATATCGGCGTGCTTTTGAAGCGCAGGTTCAAGGTGGCGCTGGCCAATCCGCTGCTGGTTGCCATCGTGATTACCATCGGCGTCTTGCTGGTCCTTGATATCGATTACCAGAGCTATTATGCCGGTGCAAAGTATCTGAACTGGCTGCTGACTCCGGCTACGGTATGCCTGGCCATTCCGCTCTACCAGCAGCTGCAGCTGCTCAAAAGGAATATGAAGGCCATCCTGCTGGGCATTCTGGCGGGTGTGCTCACCAGCCTGTGCTGCGTGCTGGTGATGGCGCTGCTGTTCGGCCTGGATCATGCACAGTATGTCACCCTGCTGCCCAAATCCGTCACCACGGCCATCGGCATGGGCGTGGCGGAGGAACTGGGTGGATACCCGTCCATTGCGGCGGTGGTCATCATCCTGACCGGCGTGGTGGGCAATATCTTTGCCGAGGGCTTTCTGCGCCTGCTGCGCATCCGGGAAAGCGTGGCGCGAGGCATAGCCATCGGCACATCTTCTCATGCGCTCGGAACCACCAAAGCCCTGGAACTGGGCGAGACCGAGGGCGCCATGAGCAGCCTGTCCCTGGTGGTGGCGGGCCTGATGACCGTCGTCGGCGCATCGGTGTTTGCACAGTTTATGTAGAAAAGCGAATGATTAAACACCTCCTGTCATAGGATATATGCAGGGGGTGTTTTATTTGAAGGTGAATAAGAAACTGCTGGTGATTTGCCTGCTCGTTCCGCTTGCGGTGGGCGGCCTTGCTGCGCTGCTGACAGGCGGCGGAATGGATGTGTTTGAAACGCTCAACAAACCGCCGCTGTCTCCGCCCGGATGGCTCTTCCCGGTGGCATGGACGGTTTTGTATATCCTGATGGGGCTTGCGTCCTACCTGGTAATCATAAACGGGGAAGGGCAGGAAGCAGCTGGTCGGGCGATTATCCTGTATGCGGTTCAGCTGGCGTTCAACTTCCTGTGGCCCATCTTCTTTTTCGGGCTCAAGATGTATCTGTTCGCCTTCATCTGGCTGGTTGCGCTGTGGGTACTGATTCTGGTGACGGCGGTGTTGTTTTACCGGATCAGGCCCGGCGCAGGCTACCTGATGGCTCCCTATCTGTTGTGGGTCGCTTTTGCGGGATACCTGAATATGGGCATTTATCTTCTGAACTGAACGAATAAAGCCGCCGGCTTTGCCGGCGGCTTTGAGGCCTATTTTTCAACTACAAGTGCATACAAATCATTCGAGGTATCTGATCGCTGCGTTCGCTGCACTCCATATCGCGATAATGATCCCCAGAAGCAAACAGACCGGAACGGCAAGGATTCCAATGCTCACAACTGTAATCCCCATGATCAGCTTCTGTATAACTTTGCAAACAGCTTTCTTCAACGTTCTCTGGCTCCGCTCACAATGTGGTAGTATACATTCGAGGTGAGTTTATACACCAGTGCATAGAAGATAGAGAACATTGCAAAGCAGATCAGCGTAGTGATGATGAACAGATGCACATTGACCATGTTGAACAGCATCAAAAGCTTCCGGATCATCGGAAAAGCAAATACCAGATGCAATCCTGCGAACACCAACGGCAGGAAGAACACCGTAAGCATCTGTGAATTGATGCTTCTGCGGATATCGCGCTTTGCCATGCCAACCTTCTGCATGATTTCAAAGCGCCCCTGGTCCTCGTACCCCTCGCTGATCTGTTTATAATAGATAATCAGAACGGCGGCAAAGAGGAAAACGATGCTCAGCATCAGTCCAAGAAAGAACAGTCCGCCGAAGGTTCCGTAGAAATCATCGCGGTTGACGGCGCGGCTTTCAAAGTAAAACGCATGCAAATGCTTTAGGTTTTCATCCTCCTTGAATGGCGCGCGGTCGTACAGATCGCGGTAAATCTTCACCTGCGCCTTGTCGTCCACATTCAGATCGAAGGCATAGTGCCAGTGGATTTCCAGCATCATGTTGCCGTTTGCGTCCCTCGTGTCCATCATAGGCTCAAGGGCGTGTGCAAAGTCCGGTACCACCACGAACATGGAAGATACAATGTTGGACGCCGCGTCTCCCGTCACAGGAAAATCCGAAAGCTGCTCCTTAACGCGGAAGCTGCTGCCGCTGCGGATCGCAAACGTATCCTCGGTATAGGGATCGCGGAAGGCGTACACCAGTACTTCGTTTACCGCCAGTGTCTTGTGCTCGCCTGCCATGTGGTTATAGTCCTCGAGGGGAACGAAATGCACGATACGCATGTTTCCATAGACGTTTGCTGAATCCGTTTGCAGTTTCCGGTAGTCCGTTTCCAGCTCATTGCCAACCAGCATTCCGTTAATGGTTGCCATCCGATAATCCACGATGTTTTCCGGCACAGCGCCATGATCCGCCGTCACCTGTGCAACGAAATTCCGCACGGGTTGGAAATCCGCATCCTCTACACTGTTGGAATATACATCGACGCTGATCGCACGGGGATAGCGGGTCATCAGGGCGTCCTCCGTACCGAAATACATGCAGGAGGTGGCTGAGATCATTACCAGTACCATCGTCAGGAGTATGCAGATGGATGCAAGACCTGCGCCGTTGCGCTTCATGCGGTAGGCCATTGAGGATATGGACACGAAGTGGTTCGCTTTATAATAGTACCTTTTGTTTCTTTGCAGGATGCGGCACAGCAGCACTGAACCCGTCTGGAACAGCATGTACGTCGCCAGGATTACCATGCCCGCGGCGGCAAAGAACCACAGGAGCGCGGAGAGCGGGTCCTGGATGGTTGCGGCGATCCAGTATGCCGCAGCCAATACCACCGCACCCAGCAGGCCGATGATCCAGTTGCCTTTGGGTGGCTTTTCACCGGTGTTTTCACTGTGCAACAGAGCAATGGCGTTGGTTTTGCCCAGCTGCCACAGGGATCGAAGAAGAATCAGGATAAATATGGCTCCAAATATGGGCAGCGTTATGGCAATGCCCGACCGGGACAGCGACAGCCGGTAGCTCACATCACCCTTCATGATATTCACCAATCCCAGCTCCGCCACTTTGGAAAATGCGGCACCGATAATCAAGCCCGTGCTCATGGATAAAGCTGCCGTGATCAACGTTTCCCAGATTAGGACAAGGCCTATATTCCACTTGCTCATGCCTAGAATATTGTAGAGACCGAATTCCTTCTGCCGCCTGCGGATGAGAAAGGAATTGGTGTAAAGCAGGAAAAATGCGGCAAAAAGCGCGATGATATAGCTGCCCAGCTGCATCATGCCCTGTATGGTGCCTGCTCCAGCGATGCCCTGCAGGTTTTCGCCATCCGACAGGAAACTGATAATGTAGTGCATCGACACCATGCCGGCACAGGTCAGCAGATACGGCAGGTACAGCTTGCGGTTTTTCTGAATGCCCGTCCAGGCAAGCTTGGTATAAAAGCCAATCCTCATCTGCGATCACCGCCCGTGGTCAGCAGGGTTAGCGTATCGCTGATCTTCTGGTATAGCTGTTCGTTGGAGTTTTCACCGCGGTAGATCTGGTGGAATACTTCGCCGTCCTTAATAAAGAGCACCCGGACCGCGTGGCTTGCCGCCTTCAGGGAATGGGTTACCATCAGGATGGTCTGGCCGCCTTTGTTGATCTCGGAAAACAGGTGCAGCAGATCATCGGTAGCGCGGGAATCCAGCGCTCCGGTAGGTTCATCCGCCAGAATCAGGCGCGGATGGGTGATCAGCGCCCTCGCCACGGCCACTCGCTGCTTCTGACCGCCTGAAATTTCGTAGGGGTACTTTTTCAGAAGCCCTTCGATTCCGAGCTGTCTGGCAATGGGCTCAAGGCGCATGCACATCTCTTTATGGGGCCTGCCTGCCAGCACCAGCGGCAGATAGATGTTATCCTCGATGGAGAAGGTGTCCAGCAGGTTGAAATCCTGAAACACAAAACCCAGGTTGTCCCGCCGGAACTGCGCGACCGCAGCTTCCTTAATCGAAGAAAGATTCTTCCCCTCCAGCCGGACGCTGCCGGATGTGGGTTTGTCCAATGCCGCGAGGATGTTCAAAAGCGTCGTCTTGCCGGAGCCGGATTCGCCCATGATGGCGACGTATTCGCCCTCTTCCACGTTGAAATTCACATTCTTCAGCGCTTCCACCTTGTTGGTTCCGAAGCGTGAGGTATATACCTTTTTCAGTGCGCAGACTTCAAGTATGCTCATATTCTGACCTCCATTTTTTGAATGCAGGTATATTCTACCGGAATGGGAAGCTGCTGTTCCATCGAATCGGCTTACATTTTCCCCTCGGAATCTTACAGTATTGAAAGGCTACTCGTGCCGCGCCTGGCTCTGCGTCAGATCGATGTACACACTGGTCCCCTGGTCCGGTGTGGATTCCACCCAGATCCTGTGGTTCAGCTTGCCGCAGATTCGTCTGCAAAGATGCAGGCCCAGCCCGCTGGCCTTTTTGTCGCTGCGTCCATTCAGACCGGTGAAGCCGTTTTCAAAGATGCGCGGCAGATCTTCCGCAGCAATGCCGATGCCGGTGTCCTTTATGCACAGCGTGGAAGGCTCCGACAGAAAAATGGAAATGCCGCCCTTGCAGGTATATTTCAGCGCATTGGAAAGGATTTGCTCGATGACGAATGCCAGCCACTTTTCATCGCTTACCACCTTCAGATTCAGCGGCGAATAGTCCAACCTCAATTTCCGCGAAATGAATTCTCCGGAGAAGCGGCGTATGCAGGAGCGGAGCACCGCATCCAGATCGCATTCCCGGATCACATAATCCGTGCTGCTGGAGCCCAAACGAAGATAGGCCAGCACCATTTCCACATACTGCTCCACCCGCAAAAGCTCCGACCGCAACGATCGGCTGAGGGATGAATCCTCGTTTTGCAGCTGCAGGCGCATGGAGGCGATGGGCGTCTTGATCTGATGTGCCCAAAGGGTATAGTAGTCGATCATGTCGCTGTATCGCGTCGAAAGCTGCGTTTCCAATGCCTGCTGTTGCGCACAGAGCATGCGGATGATGTTCTGGTAGTCCTCCTCTTCGATGCTCCCGGCAGGCGGAAGATCATCCATCAGGGCAGCAGACAGATTTTGCGCGTGAAGAAGCATTTTATGCCTGCGAAATTCCCTGATCACATCCGCAATCATCCATACCACCGCAAGCAAAGCGCACAGCAACACCGGGTAAATCACTGCCTGCATCGGCAGGTGATAAAGGGCGAACATAGCGCCAAAGACCATGCAGGCGGTCAGATAAAACAAAATGGACCGGCATCTCTGGCGGATGTATTTTGCTGCAAATTTCAATCTGCTCCCTCCTTACTCGGTGATATAGCCCATGCCGAATTTCGTCGTGATGAAGCCATTCAAACCTACGCCGTCCAGCTTCTTGCGCAGACGGTTTACATTCACGCTCAGTGTGTTTTCGTCTACAAAGATGTCCGTTTTCCACAGCGCTTCCATCAGTTTCTCCCGACTGACGACCTTTCCCTTATTCTGAATCAGCGTAAAGAGAATGCGGTATTCATTTTTGGAAAGCTCAATCCTTTCTCCGTCATACAGGAGTGTGCTGTCGCCGGTGTTGAGCATGGCCCCGCGATGTTCCAGCAGTGTGGAACTCGTTCCAAAATCATATGTTCTGCGCAGCAGCGCCTGAATCTTTGCCATCAGCACGCTTTGGTCGAAGGGCTTTGCAATGAAATCATCTGCGCCCATGTTCATGGCCATGACGATGTTCATATTGTCCGCAGCAGAAGAAATAAAAATGATCGGCACCTTCGATACCTTCCGAATCTCGTTGCACCAATGGTATCCGTTGAAAAAGGGCAGCTTGATATCCAGCAGTATAAGATGCGGATCATACGAGACAAATTCCCCGAGTACTTCCCGGAAGTTCTGCACACACTGCGCACGCATGTTCCACATTTCAATCTGCGTCCGGATCGCCTCCGCAATGCCGCGATCATCTTCAACAATCAATATTCTGTACATGATGCTCACCTCGGATGAAATCATACAGTATTATAGCCTCTGCGAGTAAAGCCTGCAACGAATCTTACAGGATTGTAAGAACATAAGGCGGGGTTTTATCCGGGAAATGGATTTCATATACCATAGGCAATCTCTGATACACAAAAACGAGCCAACTGAAACAACGTGGATCAGTTAGCTCGTTATTTGTTGATATTAGAAAAGTGTTGCCAAACTGTTGCCACGAGGGCTGTTCAGTGCCCGAAAACCCTTGCAATTACAGGCTTTTCAGAGGTTCACTCATTATTCCCACTCGATGCCTAGCATCACAACTTAAACAAATTTGTTTTAGTGCCGTGATGCCTCATATCTATGATGATTTGACGTCTCCATATTATCAGC
>JAGBAU010000148.1 GCA_017938785.1 Clostridia bacterium | reverse complement strand
TTGCTCTCATCAAAGCCCAGCAGGTTGGACAGGGCCAGACCGCCGGAATAGGCATTGGTTACGTTGGTGGTCCAGGTTGCCAGAACCAGAGCCACCAGGCCGAAGAACGGCACGCCCAGACTTGCCAGAATGGCGGAGATGTCATACTGGCCGGTAACGATGGACATCACGCCGCCGGTGAGAAGCATGAACAGGCCAGCGGGGATAACGCCCAGGATGGAGGACTTTACAACGTCGCCGCGGCTCTTGGCAAAGCGGCAGTAGTCGGCAGAGATCAGTCCGCCCAGCGCAAAGGATGCAACAACCATGCTCATACCGAATACCAGACCTGCGGAAACCTGCGGGTTGTAAGCTGCGAGCACGGCGCCGCCATCGTTTTTCACCATGCTGGCGATGATGCCGTAGAGGCATACGATGACCAGTGCGGGAACGGCGATGTAGTTGAGCCACTTGAGTCCCTTGAAGCCAACACAAGCGGTGATCAGCATGATCGCACCCCAAACGATGGAGCAGATCGCAACCGCTGCGGAGCTTGCGCTCTCATAGCCCAGCATGCTTGCGCCCATGGAAGCAAAGGCACTGCCGCAAACGGCGCTCTGAATGCCGAACCAGCCTACGCAGGCGATGGCAAGGATGGTCGAAATAATATAACGCGCACCCTTTTCCCCCAGTGCACCGGAAGCCATGACGGAAACCGGAAGGCCGGTATCGCAAGCCTGCATGCCGATGAAGATCATGTAGGCGCAGATCATACCGTAACCAAGCAGAATGGAGAGCACAATCTGTGCAAAGCTCAAACCGCCGCCAACAAGTACGCCGCCGATCATCAGGCATGGTACGCAGATCATACCGCCAGCCCAGACCAGAGCGATGGACTGCCAGCTTTGACGCTGTTCAGCACGGATTTCAAAACCCGTATTCTTTTGACTCATAATTTCTTCCCCCTCGTAATTCCGCAAGAAGCGGATGTGGAATAAAGAAATTATAGCCAATTCCATCCTGAAAGTATTTGGCTGCAAGGCAGAAAAAAACGCACGCCTTTTTGTCCTTTCGGACAAACGGCATGCATTTTTTCAATCCTGTCGAAGCAAACGGTTCAGGCCACAGGCTGTAAACAGTGCCATGGTTTCAGGAAATGCGCCCGGTATGAACCCCAGCTTATCCGCCATGCGCTGAATTCGGTATTTGATGGTGTTCTTGTGCAGGAACATCCTTTCTGCCGTCTGGGTAACGCTCATATCCGCATCCAGCAGATAGCATTCCAAGGTTCCCACCAGATTTGTTTCATCCCCATCCTGCTGCAGCGATTTCAGACACCTGCTTGCTTCATCAACAGACCTCTCTCCGCGGCCGATCAGTTCCTGGCATTGCTGTGCGAAGCTTACCTGCTCCTGCGTATAGGCCCAGCGCCCGGGGAAGATTCTCTTTGCTGCATCCAAACCGGTCTGATGGCTCAGAAAAGCTTCGCGCACACGGGTTGTCGTGTTCAGCGCATGGCAACGGGTCAGGGTTGCATGTATGCCATGCTCGGCAAGCTCGTTTCCGATTGCTTCCGTCAAGGCCCGCACATCCTGTATGCTGCCGGGGCCGATCATGAACAGCACCAGCTCTTCATCGTAAACATCCGCTATTGTTGTGGCGGAATACACCGCAGTATCACGGCGCACTGCTTCAATCAGTTCGGAAAGCCGCTCCTTGTCTTCCTGCGTTTCGCCGCTGATGACCCACATGGAATTGATGGAAGCAATATCCACGTGAAATATGTCCGCCAGGCGGCGCATCTTCATGGGCTCATCCTGTAGAATTGCGCGGACAAGCTCGCCGATCACGATTCTATCATGGTTTCCCGCCCATATAGCAACCGCAAGCTGCACGGCTTCAACCGCCTGACGGGTAACGACCACATCCAGCACATTCCCCTCTTTAAAGATCAGGAGATCCATTGTATGTCCGTCCTGCGTCTGGATGCTGTCCCGGTAGATATTGATGTTGAGCGCGGAATAGTATTTCCATGTGGTCAGGGCCGGAAATTCAGCTGCGGTCAGTTCCTCCTTCATGGCATTGTCAAAGGCACGGGGCCACGCCGCCTCGTTAAGCACACGGCGGGAGGAATCCATCAGCACAACCGATGCGCGCAGGCGATCGGCGAGCATGCGCAGCATACTGTCCACGGTTCTCTGATGAACCGGCAACCCCGCCGCCTGCTCCAGCAGCTCTGTCACAAGGCTGGTGTTACTCGTTCGGTCCCGGTGAATTAACTCCATTACTTCGCAGATGACCTCGCTGTAGCGCTGGTTCATCTGGTTTACCGGCATGCAAATCAGAGGGAAATCCAGTTCATCGGCAACATCAATCAGCCGTTTATCCACCTTCTTCATCACAATGCCAACATAGAACAGAATTACGCCGACTTCACCGATGTCCGCCATCCGGCGAAGATTGGTACACTGTAATTCAACATCCTCGGGATTGTTCATAAAACCCGTAATGGCAAGTTCATTTCCCAGGAATTCGATGTTTTCCAGAAGCGTGGTCTGCATCGTATTGATCTGGGCATACTCCAGAACAGAAATAGAGGATACAATGCGGGAAAGACCCCCTGCTCCACCCAACACCCTTGCGCCGCGCATGGAAGGCAGTTTCATTACATCTGCAACCGTGATACTCACCGTTATCAACTCCTTGGCCTTTAGGACAATCCATTGCCTGTATTGTATCACCCATATCCTTTTCTTGCAAGTATTTACGCATACGCAGTGCACCTGCAATCTGTACATGTCATTTCTATACCGAGCCATGAATGCCTGTCTTCAGCAGGCGGAAGATTGCCATTTGAACAGGGCTGCGCTATAATAGTGCATATCCCCTTCCGGAGGTAACATTATGAACAAAAAGATCTCCCCTTCCATGGATGCATGGCTGAGGGAAGCCAAGGCCCATGAGAGCGCACCGAGAATCGGCATGTATCTTACCCACAACGGCACCGTACGCCAGAGCGCAAGGGCAAAGGTGCGCAGCGGCGCCGAGGGTACGAAGCCCGTGCGCGGCATGTTTTTTTCCTATGACGCAGAGAAGGTAAATGCCATCATTCAGGAAACCTACAGGCTGGAAGGAGTCTACTATATCCGTACATGGCTGAATGAGGGGGAACTGATGCTGGGCGACGACATCATGTATGTGCTCATCGGCGGCGACGTCCGTCCCCGTGTGATCGATGCCCTCAACTACCTCGTGGGCAGGATCAAGAATGAATGTGTTGTTGAAACGGAAATCTATGAAGAGGAATAAATGGGAAAACGAACCCACCCCGCAGGAACGGGGTGGGTTCGTTTATAGCATCAGCTCTGCCGGCCGCAGTCCGCGCTGCCCTCGGAATAGAGCATCTCCAGGCCGTGCTCCACGGGGTCAATGACGGCCATGATGTTTTCCCGGGCAGCCTTGGGGCTGCCGGGCAGATTGATGATCAGCGTGCGCCTGCGAACTCCAGCTGCACTTCTGGACAGGCAGCCCTTGGGGGTGATGCGCATGCTCTCGGCGCGCATAGCCTCCGGGATGCCGGGGGTTGGACGCTCCACAACGGCCATGGTGGCCTCCGGGGTTATATCCCGGGGCGAAAAACCCGTGCCGCCGGTGGTGAGCACCAAAGCAATGCCCATTTCGTCCGTGCATTTCAGCAGTTCCGCCTGGATCATCGAGGAATCATCGGGCACGATAGTGGTATGAACCACATCAAAACCCTTTTCCTTCAAGATTTCGCAGAGCAGCGGACCGCTCGCATCGGCACGTTCGCCGCGCCACCCCTTATCGCTTACGGTAATCACAGCTGCGGTATAGCTCATTCTTCTTCCTCCCGAACGTAATCTCCATGAACACCGCCGGTCTTCTTCAGCAGGCGGATACCGGTGATGGTTATATCCTTCTGCACCGCCTTGCACATATCGTATACCGTGAGCGCAGCTATGGATACAGCGGTGAGCGCTTCCATCTCCACGCCGGTGCGGCCATCACAGGAAACTGCGGCGGTGATTTCCACGCTATGCCTTTCTTCATCCAGATTCAATTCCAGGTTGATGCCGTCCATCTGTATGGGATGGCACATGGGAATGATGTCCGGCGTGCGCTTTGCGCCCATCACGCCCGCGATCTGGGCAACGGTGAGCACATCGCCCTTTTTCATGCCGCCGGATTGAATCAGCGCGAAGGTATTCTCGTTCACCAGCACCCGGCCGGCAGCTACGGCAATGCGCCGGGAGACGGCCTTTTCGCCCACATCCACCATCTTCGCACGGCCCTGTTCATTGAAATGGGTAAAATCGGCCATGGTTCAGCCTCCGATCTGGTTCATATTGCGCCCCGCATGACTGCGGTGACCGTGCGACAGCACGCCGTGCCATTCGGGTTTTTCCAGGATTGCCCGCCGCAGCTGCGATCTCATCTCCTCAAGGTTCATGCCCTTGAGGTCATATTCATCGGCGGAATGCAGGCAAGTTTTGATTTTTCCGTCTGCGGTCAGGCGGATACGGTTGCATTCGGCGCAGAAATGAGCGCTCACCGGGCGGATAAGCCCCAGGTTTCCCTGGGCCCCCGGCAGCCGGTAAAGCTTCGCCACACCGCCGTCATGGGGCACAGGCACTGCCTCCGGCAGCACATCCAGCACCCGGGACGCGGGAATGAAAGAACTCTCATCGAAATCGCCGCCGTCATACATGGGCATCATCTCAATGAAACGCATATCCACGGGGTACCTGCGTGTCAATCCGGCAAGATCCACGATCTCATCATCGTTAAAGCCGCCGATGAGTACCGCATTGATCTTGATCTTCTCGAATCCGGTTGACAGCGCCGCTTCCAGGCCGGCAAGCGCATCATCCAGCTTGCCGATGCGGGTGATATGGGCATACTTATCCGGATTGATCGTGTCTATGCTGAAATTGACGCGCCGAACCCCGGCAGCCTTCAAATCCTTCGCCATTTCAGGCATCAGCACGCCGTTGGTGGTGATGCTCAGATCCTCTATGCCCTCAACCCTGGCGGTTTTTCGGCAAATAGAGATGATGTTTCGCTTAACCAGCGGTTCGCCGCCGGTGATACGCACTTTTTTGATTCCCAATGAAGCTGCGGCCCGAACCGCCATGATCATTTCCTCCTCCCGGAGCACCTCTTCATGGCTTCTTTTGCACACGCCTTCCGCAGGCATGCAGTAACGGCAGCGCAGATTGCATTTATCTGTTACCGAAACGCGCAGATAATTGATTTCCCTGCCAAAGCGATCGATCATAGCCTACTCCTCAGTCTTTCACAGACGTTGTCCCGCCTGTTTCCCTTCCTGTACCACAAACTCTGCAATAGAATCTCCCATTCCACCGCTTCGCAGCTGTGTACATCTGTGACTGAGGGCAGTATAACACGGCCATTGAATCAATTCAAGTGGTTATCGAAAAAGAACCGCGGAGCACTACTGCCATGCAAAGCCTTCACAGTTCCTTTCCTTGCACTTGAATCAGCAAACTATCCTGGCGCTGCTTCCACCGGATCTGTTTTTAGCAACCACTATCTGCCTGTCGATGCGTTCCTTGAGTTCCGACACATGGGAAATGATGCCCACCAGCCGGTTGCCCTCCGTAAGCCCTGCCAGCGTGGCATATGCCTTGCCCAGGGCCTCCGAATCCAGGGAACCGAAGCCCTCATCCACAAACAGCGTATCCAGCCGGATTCCGGTGGACATCTGAACCTCATCTGAAAGCCCCAGCGCAAGCGCAAGCGAAGCCAGGAATGCCTCGCCGCCGGACAGGGTATTGACGCTGCGCTCGGTCGCATTGATATGATCCACGATATCCAGTTCCAGGCCGCTCTGGCTCTGGCGGTTACTGGCATTGCGCCTGCGCTTCAGATCGTACTGTCCGCCGGACATCTTCCGAAGGCGCAGGTTCGCGCGCTCCAGTATACGGTCGAAGTAAGTTGTCTGGATGTAGGTTTCCAGCATGATCTTTTCCTTGCCGCTCAGGTTTCCATTTGCAGTTTCGGAAAGCGCATTCATCCAGGCGTATTTCTTTTCCAGCTTCTGCATCTCTTCCGCCTTCAAAGCAATATTGCCATATGCCGTTTCATTTGCGGTAATGCGCGCATGGATGCTCTTCTGCTTCCCGGTGATTTCATTCTTTCGGCTTGCCAGAGCCTGCTTTTCCGCTTCCAGCGCGCCCATATCCGCCTCACAGCCCTCTTCAAGCTGTTTCTTCAGCTGTGCAATGCCGGCGCCCAGGGCAGCAAGCTCTTCCCTGCACTTTCCGCAGGCTGCTTCTGCATCGTTAATGGCAGTTTTCATTTCCTCCAGCTTTTGAACCAGCCTTTCCTTTTCTGCGAGCGCGGCATTCTTGTCTGCAAAGCTGAGTTTTTCCTTCAATCCCTGAATCTGCTTTTCCTGTTCGGAAACAAATGCATTCAATCCGGCGATTTCCTCATTTGCTGCGGCAAAACCGGCGTCCAGTTCGGTCAGCTTTCTTTCCTTTTCAGGAAGCAGGCGTTCCAGCTCTGCCTTGCGCTTGCTCTTCTTTTCCACATCTGCAATCCGGGCGTCAACCTCAAGCAGTTGTTCCTTGAGGGCCTTGCGTCGAATCGCCGCGGCTTTTCGCGCCTGTTCCATGGTCGTGCCCTCCAGCAGTTTATCTGCATCCCGCGCAATGGCTTCCTCCGAAGCCGCAACAATCCCCTTCTGCTTGCTGGCGTCTGCGCTTGCACGGTTGGTGTGCTGCTGTGCCCTGTCATATGCGGATTTGGCTTCCTTCACTTCGGATTCCGTGGGCGCATTCTCAGACTTACATGCAAGCTTGGGATGCTCTACGGAACCGCAAACCGGGCAGGGCAAACCGTCTGCAAGGCGGGAAGCAATGATGCCTGCCTGTTCATCCAGAAACGCCTTATTGGTCGCCTCATACGCCTTTCCAAGCTGTGCGGATTCCCGGTCGGCAGCGATGTAGGCTTCCTGCAGCCGCTTCAGCTCTGCACGCTGTTCATCCAGGGAAGCAAATGCATCCAGCAGCGCACGGAATTTGACGCCCTGTTCGACAATCTGACGGCGCTGCGCGGCAAGCTTTTCCTGCTCAGCACCTACATTCTCCAATTCCTTATGCTCCGACTTGAGGGCGGCAGTTTCTTCGGTCAGTTCTGCCCTATCCTTCCGGGCGGTTTCCTGCGCCTTCTGCAGATTCTCCAACTGCAATCTTTTGCCGGAAAGCTCCGCATTTTTTGCGTCCAGTTCATCATAGCTCGGCAGCAGCAGTTCCATGGCTGTAATTTGCTTCTGTAGCTTATCCTGCTCCGGGACGCTTGCCTGCGCGGCAGAGAGCACAGCCTGTGCCTGTTCCAGTTCGCTGTTCTTCTTGCCTTCCTCCTGTTCCTTTTCTGCAAGCGCAAGCTTTGCTGCCTGGTAAGCGCTCGCCTGGGCGAGGCGCACAACCAGCGAATCCGCCTGTTTTTCAAGCTCCGCCAGTTTTTGTGCCAGCACTGCATCTGAAGCACGGTCCTCATCCAGTATTCTCTCAAACAGTTGCATCACATCTGCGGTGGGCAATTCTCCACCCCGCGCCTTCGCTGCATCCAGTGAGAAAAGCGAATCCTCGTCACAAAGCAGTCCGCCGATATACTGACGAATGCTCGCGGATGCACGCTCACGCTGAATGCGCACCTCAGCTGCACACTCCTTGAGCCGGTTCTGCAGATTGACATACAGCCCGGTTCCAAATATATCCCGGAAAATCTTCTGCCGTTCCCTGGTATCCGCCTGCAAAAGCTTTCTGAATTCGCCCTGGGAAATCATAGACACCTGGGAAAACTGTTCCCGGCTCAACCCGATGATTTCACGAATTGCCCGATCCACTTCCTTCAGCTTGGTGACCGAATGTCCATCCGGATAGTTCAGCTGGGCCTCTGCAGCCTGCCTGGTGGTGCCGGTTCCACGCGCCTTAGCACGCTCATATTCCGGATTGCGGCGGACGGTATACGCCTTGCCGTCGTAGCAGAAGCTCAGTTCCACATAGGTCGGATCCTCCGCCTTTGCGTATTTGGAACGCAGCATGCCCGCATCGCGGTTATCGCCGCTGGCTTCCCCAAAGAGCGCAAAGGTAATGGCGTCAAAGATTGTGGTCTTGCCGGCGCCTGTATCGCCGGTGATCAGGTACAATCCGCTCCTGCCCAATTTTTCGAAATCCAGTTCCTGTACGCCCGCATAGGGACCGAAACCAGCAATGGTCAATTTGAGGGGCCTCATAGGTTTTCCTCCCAGATGGATTCTATCAATTCCCGGGTAAATTCGCGCTGCTCATCGCTCATAGACTGGTTATTCTGCTTCTCATACAGTTCTTCAAAGAGCTGTAGCGGAGATTTTCGCTGAACGTCCTCAGCGCCGCCGACGACCTGATTGGCACGGGTGCGGGTATTGTCATAGCTGAGCTTCATGATGTTGGGATAGATCACGCGCAGCCGGCCCATGGCCTCCGGCACGTCCTCATCGTCGGTCAGGATGATGTGCAGGTAATCATCCACGTTGGTATTCTCATAGAAAGACCTGTCCGTCAACCGGTTAAAATCCCCGCGAAGCTGACGCATATCATGGCGAGGAACCAGCGGCAAGGTGCGCAACTGTAGTTCACCCTTTGCCCCCAGTTCCACCAGCGTCACGCTCTTATAGTGGTCAGCCTCGGAGAAGGAATACTTCAAAGGCGTTCCGCAGTAGCGCATCCGCTTGGAACCGATGTTCTGCGGGCCGTGAATATGCCCCAGCGCCACATAGTCAAAAACTTCAAAGACGGATGCATCCACATTATCGCTGCCGCCCACGGAGATTTCCTCGGATTCGCAGGTGGATGCTCCTGTGACAAACTGATGGGTCAGCAGCACGTTCCTGGCAGCCGTATCGACATTCATCTTTTCAACCGCCACGCGGCAGGCGTCGGAATAGCTTTCGATATCTTCATCGGGGTAGTAACGCCGCACATGGACAGGTTTGATGAAGGGCAGCAGGTAGAATTTCACCCCGCCATGTGCATCGGCCAGGGTAATCGGTTCAACTTCCCCATTGTACACAGGGGAAAAATATATACCTGCGCCTTCCATCAGTCGGTTGCCGAAGGCCAGACGCTCCGGAGAATCGTGGTTGCCACTGATGATCAAAACCGGCACGCACCGCTTTGCCAGGCGGCAGAGAAAATCATCCAGCACGGTCACGGCTTCGGCCGACGGCACGCTCTTATCATATACATCTCCGGCAACCAGCACGGCATCCGGCATTTCATCATCGATGATGCGCAGAATTTGCAGCAGGATATACTCCTGATCCTCGATCATGGAGACTTCATTCACCCGCTTGCCGATATGCAAGTCCGATAAATGGATCAGTTTCATACAAAACCCCCGTTTTTATACTATAACTGGATTATATCAAATTCATTCCGAATGAACAACCCAACCCTTTCATTTTGCAAGCGGGGCGCACAGCAAAAGAAAGGACCACCTGAATCCAGGTGGTCCTTTGAATGATGCTTATCAGCCGTAGATGTAAGACTTCAGAATCTGGGCGTTTTTCTCCAGATTGGGACGGATGCACCATACACCATCAAAGGTGCCGGATTTATAGGTTCCATCCGCAGGAAGTCTGTTCTGACCGACATTTTCTACATCCATCGTCAAAACTGCCTTGCCCAGTTCCTTGACCTCTTCATCGGTCAGGTTGGTCTCAACAAAGCTCATAATCTCGCCTGCAATATCCAGGCAAGCATCCACTTCCATGTTCTGTGCCTTCTCAGCCAGGGCCAAAAGCGTATCCTGACCGCGCATTACACGTCCGAAGTCACTGTCGGTATAGCGATCGCGGCAATGCGCCATTGCCTGCATACCATTCAGATGCACCATACCAGCAGATGCAATCAGGGAATAATCCTCATAAGGCTCTTGATTATGAGCTTCGGCCTTGTAAGAATTGATATAATCATTGGCAATCTTGACTTCGCTTTGACTCAGTTCCAGATCCACACCGCCGAACAGGTCCACAATATCCACCATATCACGGAAGTTGATCAGAATGTAATCCTGAATATTCGTGCCGAAGCTGGTATTTACGGTTTCCATTGCCAGCTCAGGTCCGCCAAACACATTGGCAGCATTGATTTTGTTCTTCTTGCGACCGGGAATTTTCACCCAGGTATCACGCATAATGCTGGTCATTTTAGCGCTTCCCAGTTCACGATTCACAGAGAGAATGATAATCGTATCCGTACGTCCGGAATGCTTGGACATATCGCGATCATCACTGCCCAGCAGCAGAATATTCCACCATTCTCCCTTGTTCTCTTCTGCCTGTACACCCAGGAAAGCCAGGGTCAGCATGCATACCAAGCACAAAGCAATCATCTTTTTCAACATTTTTCTCACTCCGTTTCTTTGTATATTAACTGCAGTATTCTGCAATCATTCGCCATAAATGAACTGCTTCAGCAGAACCTGATTCTTGTACAAATCGGGGCGGATACTCCAAACACCGTCATAGGTTCCGGATTCAAAGGTTCCATCCGCAGGAATACGGAACTGTTCCACTTCATCGATCTCCATGACCATGAATGCCGTGGCAAGATCCTCGAGTTCGCCCTTATCCAGGCTGGAGAGCACGATATTCTTCACATCGGCAGCAATATCGCTCAGTTCATCCACTTCCATGTACTGGGCCTTTTCCGCCATTGCAAGGAGGATGCGCTGCTGGCGCATTACACGCTTATAATCGCTGTCGATATAGCGGATACGGCAGAAAGTAACAACCTGCGCGCCGTTCAGGTGCACCATGCCGGCATTTCCGAGGTAGGCGCCGCCATTGTCACCATTGTTGATTTCATCCTTTTCGGCTTCAGTAATCTCAACGTCAACGCCGCCCATCAGGTCGATGATTTTGGCCATATCACTCATGTTGACGATGACATAATCCTCGATATCCGTACCAAAGCTCTGGTTGACGGTCTGCACCGCCAGTTCAGGGCCGCCGAATACGTTTGCAGCATTGATTTTGTTATACTTACGTCCGGGAATCTTCACCCAGGTATCGCGCATGATGCTGGTCATCTTCACCAGGGATTCCTCCCGGTTGATGGAGATGATGATCATGGAGTCGGTACGCTCATAAGCTTCCGTACTGCGGGAATCTCCGCCCAGCAGCAGAATGTTCTCCCACTGCTTATACTCCTTTTCCACATGCACGTCATCAGCAACGAGCATCTGGTCTCCAAAGGCATAAGAATGGGTTTCATCGTTTTCTACAGGCTGCACGGTCGGCAGCGGTACAGCAGTGGCCAACGGCGCATCGATGGCAATGAGCATATCCTCAGCCACCGGCATCAGTTCCGCCTGGGCGCAAGCGCTCAGCATCAAAACCAGCATAAGCATTAAAACCAGAATCTTGCGCATTTTTCATTCCCTCTTGGTCGCTCCGGATCAATCCTCCGGAATATTAAAGAGCAGGTGCCCATCGGTAAGCTCGTTTGCATATGCCGTTCCGAACTCCTTCTTGAGCCTCTGCCATGCTTCCCGCATATGTACGGTGCGCATATTGGGGCTGTGCGCATCGGTTCCCAATGCATCAATCAAATCCCAATCCAGCAGTTTCTCAACGAAACGCTGGCTGCACATGCTGCTCTTTTTGTTGCCAATGATGGAAGAACAGTTCACCTGAAAGCAAACGTCCATTTCTTCCTTGATCTTTTCTGCGCGGGCAGGATGCTGGGCGAGGCAAGCATAGCGCTCCACATGGGCGACAATCGGCAAATAGCCGTAGCCCAGCAAACTGTCCATCGCTTCCTTGAAGCGTTCAAAGCGAACATCCGGAGAAAACTCCACCAGCACATAATCCGTATCCGCCATGGTGGGAATGCGGCCATCCAGCAGGAAACTGGCCGTTTGACTGGTATAGAGAATCTCGCAGCCCTCGTACAGTTCAATGTCCAACCCATTCTCATCACAGTAGCGGCGCGCATCCCGCAGGGCACGATCAAATTGATCCCTGTCAAAACGCTTTACGCCGGGGGTCACATGCGGCGTCGCAACGATCCTTCCGATATTATCCTCCGCTGCCTTTTCAAGCATTTCGTACATCTTCTGGGGCGAAGCGGCGCCATCATCAAGCCCATAGAGAATGTGGTGATGAATATCAGTGAACTTTCTCCTCATTACTTCCTGGAGGAAGTGCGGCGAACGCTCTTCCTGTGATCCTCAGAGGGCTTGTAATAATCTGAATTGTAGTGGTTGTAGTAGCTCTTGTTGTAGTACTTCTTGCTGCTCAGTGCCTCAAGGTCCACTTCATTGAGCACAGCGCCCAGAACCTCGCAGCCGGTGCGGTCGATTCGCGCCTTGGCGTCAAGCAGTTCGCGGCGGCTGATGGTGTTGTACTTCACAGAGAAAATTGCGCCGTGGCAGGACTTGGCAATCTCTGCCGCATCGATGATGACGCCTACCGGCGGTGCATCCATCAGCACAAAATCAAAGCGCTCCTGCAGTTCCTTCACCATGTGCTTCAGGCGGGGCGTGCTCAGTAGGGCCAGGGAATTGGTTACCTCGCGGCCCACGGGAATCATATAGGCGCCGGGGATGTTGGTCTCATAAACGACGTCGTTCAGGGAGCACATGCCGGCCAGATAATGCGTGGTACCATAGCCATTGCCTTCCTGCACACGCACGCCGTACTTGCCGGCAATCTGGCTCTTGCGCAGGTCAGCGTCCACAAGCACAACCTTCTTGCCCAGCTGGGCCAGGGTGCGCATGATGTTCATGGAAAGGAAGGATTTACCCTCATGGGCGGTGGTGCTGGTAACCATGATCACGCGCTTGTCACTGCCAACGAAGGTCAGGTTGGTGCACAGGGTGTTGATGGCCTCCTTGCAGGCGTAATCCAGGCCGCGGAAGCGAACGAACTCAAGCTTATTCATGATTAAAAACGCTCCTTTCTGCCGCCCTTTTCACGGTTCGAAGACATAAAATCGCCGTTGATCGGCACAACTGCCAGGGTGGGCATGCCGGTGTACTTGCGGATGTCCTCGGCGGTCTTGATCTTGTCATCCAGGATGAACTGTACGGTGACGATTGCGCACATCACCAGAGCGCCCAGCAGGAAGCCCAGTGCGGTATTGAATACCTTGCGGGGGCTTACGGGATCGGTGGGCTCCAGCGCCTTGGACAGCATGCTGGGCTCATCGGTCATCATGGTGTCGGAGATATAGCGGCTGGCGACAGCAGCATATTCGTTGGCCATGGCGGCTGCCTCAGCGGGATCATCGCTGGTAACGGTGATGGCCAGGATGCGGGTGGAGCTGGGATTGGTGATGGAGATCATATCCTCCAGCTCATTGTAGCTATAATCCAGGCCCAGGTTCTGCAGCACCTGCTCATGCACTTCCCAGGTACTAAAAATCTCCTGGTAGTCGGCGGTCAGAGCCGCGCCAATCTGAAGGTCAGAGAGGTTAATGGCAGAATCGCTTGCACTCATCACGTAGATTTTGCAGGTTGCTTCATACATAGGGGTGGCCAGCAGGAAGCTGTAGGCTGCGAAGATGAACATACCAACCAGAGCGCCGGCGATAATCTTCTTGGCGTTCTCAATCAGTCGGAAAAACAATTCCATGAGATCGATTTCGATCTCCTTCGAGGTCTCCACGTTGTCTTCGAATCTCTGATCAACGCGCTGCAGTTCTTTTTCGTTCATACTGTAATCCTTCCACCTTGCTTATAGTATTTCTTTACCGGGCTATCCATCAGAAACTCAATAGCGATCCGCCTCGTAAAAGGCACTCACTCGGAGCTTCAGAATTTCGTTCACATCGGGCACATACAGCGTTCCGCCATCATTGGCGTTGTGCTGTGCGCCGGGCAGCATAATTCGCGGCAGGACCTCATAGCGGTCCATCTTATCGATCACCTTCATCACCGCGCCGCTCTTCATATCGGTAATGATATAATCGCCCAGCAGCTTATAGGTATCGTTCATCTGGTCGGAATCCATCTCCTCCACCAGGGCCATCATGGCTTTGAGCCGTTCCTTGGTGTCCTCAATTTCCGCCAGCGAAGCATCCAGCACAGCCGCGCCCTCCGCATCGAAGGCCAGGTAGTGTTCCACACGGTCTTCACCGAGAACGGTGTTCATAGCTTCAACCATCTTTGCGCCGCCCGCATCCCTGTCCTCGCACATGGCGTACACATCCCGGAAGCGCATGTTCCAGGGCGTGCCATCCTCCAGCGAAACCTGCACAAGGGTTTCGGATGGAATCTCAATTACGGAGAAAGTTTTGGCGTCATCATCGATGATCAGCACGAAGTTCACATCCACCCGGGCTTTTCCGGCTTCATCTTTGCCGATACCCATGGCAAGAACCGTGGTGATGCGATTCTTCAGCGCATAGGTCTGTCCTTCATATTCTATTCTCGGAATACCACTAAAACGTTCCGAAAGATCACCGCGCACCGTTTCTGCTCCGGCACAGGTTGACAGCACGGACAGAGCGAGCAGCAACGACAGGCAAATCTTCATTAAACGCTTGCGCAAGCCATTCAACTCCTTCGTTTCAATACCGGCAGGCTCTCTTTGTATTGCTTGAATGGCAACGCAAATACGCCTACCCATAGATACGCATATTTATTTTACATTCATCGCACAGATAAGTCAATGTGAATTACGGTTAAGTAAATGCTAAAGGATAGGGCTTTCCCTATCCGGTCCCATACAAATCCTTTGTTTTAGACGCTTTTCTGCCGGCAAAAGTTCCCTGCGCATCTGCCAGGTTTCTGTAAAAGCCGGATCCGTATAACTATTGTATAAATATGTAGAAAAACGCTGAATTATTTCTCTTCTCCGAATTTACTTATTCTTCCTTGCCCGGCCGGCAAGGCTTGTGATAGGATGAGACCGACTACAAACGGAGGTAAAAGCTTATGCTGTCCAAGCTTCGCAAGCTGATCGGAACCCGGGCTTTTTATGCCATGGTCATCGCCGTGGTTGTGCCGATCATCGTGCAGAATGCCATTACAAACTTCGTAAACCTTTTGGATAACCTGATGGTCGGCCGCATCGGCACCGATCAAATGTCCGGCGTCGCCATCGCCAACCAGCTGATCTTTGTATTCAATCTGACCATCTTCGGCGCAATCTCCGGTGCAGGCATCTTCACCGCCCAGTACCACGGTGCGGGCAATACCGACGGTGTGCGCGCATCCCACCGCTACAAGGTTTACATCTGTGCTATGGTTCTGGTCATTGCATGTGTTTTGTTCCTGACCATGGGCAGGCAGCTGGTATCCCTCTACCTCACGGATACCTCCGATCCCGTGCGCGTACAGAACACGCTGAATTACGCCATGGAATACCTGCATGTGATGCTGCTGGGGCTTGCTCCCTTCGCCATCGCCCAGAGTTATTCCTCCACGCTGCGTGAAACCGGCGAAACGGCCATGCCCATGTATGCGGGCATCATCGCCGTGGCAGTCAATCTTGTGTTCAACTATCTGCTGATCTTCGGCAAATTCGGCTTCCCCTGCCTGGGCGTAAAGGGCGCCGCCTATGCAACGGTGCTCTCCCGCTATGTTGAACTCATCTTCATCGTTGTCTATTCACACACACATACCCGGAAGCATCCCTTCGCAAAGAATCTCTACCGCGTGCTGAGCATTCCCCGCGCAGTCGTGGTGGAAATCACCCGCACGGGCACGCCGCTGCTGGTCAACGAACTGCTCTGGTCCATGGGTATGGCAACCCTCAACCAGATCTACACCCTGCGCGGCCTGGATGTGGTAGCCGCCTCCAATATCTCCAGCACCGTGTACAACCTGTTCAGCGTTGCTTTCATGGCCATGGGCACGGCGTCCTCCATCATCGTGGGCCAGTCCCTGGGAGCAAGCAAGCCTGAAACCGCCAGGACGGACGCCGGCAAGCTGACGGCCTTTGCAGTGATGATCAGCCTGGGCGTCGGCATTGTGCTCTACGGCTTTGCCGCGCTGATTCCCCTGCTATACAACACCACCGCATCCGTACAGACTCTGGCAACCCAGCTGATCCGCGTGACCTGCTGCATGATGCCCTTCGTAGCCATCAGCCACTGTAGCTATTTCATCATGCGCTCCGGCGGAAAGACCATCATCACCTTCCTGTTTGATTGCGTGTTCACCTGGGCGGTAAACATTCCGGTTGCCTACCTGCTGGCCCACTTTACGGGATTGCATGTGGTTCTGGTGTTCCTGTGTGTACAGGCGCTGGAAATTCCCAAGTGCATCGTGGGTGCAACCCTGATCCATAAAGGCGTCTGGATTCAGAATCTGGTTTCTGATCTGTAAAACAAAAAAAGGGGGAAATGAATCCCCCTTTCCTCTTACAGGCCGAACAGCTGTACCCAGTAGGTAACGCCGTTCGCCTCCAGGCAGGCCACGCCGATGGAGCCGTAGCCCCTGGCAAGCAAGTTCCTGCGATGACTGTCTGAAGTAAGCCATGCGGCCATCACCCGATCCGGAGAACCGTGTCCGCGGGCAATATTCTCATTGCGCGCCGCAGCCGTCACCGATGAACCGGTCAGCCCGTTGGGGCGCGTATGGCTGAACCTGCGGCTGATCTCCTCAGCGCGTATCCGCGCCGCAGACATCAGTTCTGCGTCCACACGCAGCGCAGGAAGGCCCCCCTTCGCACGCTCCATGTTGGTTTGGGAAATCACGTTCTGTGCATAGCCGTCCAACCACGCGGATGCATGCGCTGCGCTCGCAGCAATCAATATCAGAATCAGAATTGCAGACAGGACTTGCTTGAATCTCATTTGTGTATCACCTCGTAATCATTGTAATGTCTTTGAAATATATTTCAGTGCAATACTAACAATTTATCCATGTAACGTCAAGCAAATCCTGCGCAATAAGCACAAATTACCATTCAAGGAAGGGATTGTCATGGCTGAAGAGAACAAGCTCCGCGCGGACGTACTGCTCTGCGAAAATGGCCTCGCTGCCAGCCGCGAACGCGCCCAGGCGCTGATCGCAGCAGGCCTGGTTTATGCGGGCGGCATCGCCGTCAAAAAGCCTGCGCAGAAGCTGGATGCAGATGCGCAGCTCGAGGTTCGCGGCGAATGCTGTCCCTATGTGAGCCGCGGCGGGTTCAAGTTGGAAAAGGCATTGAAGTCCTTCGGCATTGACCCCAGCGGAAAGACCTGCATCGACATCGGTGCATCCACCGGCGGATTCACGGATGTACTGCTGCAAAACGGTGCAAAGCTGGTCTACGCCGTGGATGTAGGCACGGATCAGCTGGATCCCGGCCTGGCGGCCGATCCCCGCGTAATCAAAATGGAGCAGGTAAACGCCCGCATCCTGACCCGCGAACAATTTGATCCTGCACCGGTTCTGGGCGTAATGGACGTATCCTTCATCTCCATTCGCAAGATCCTGCCCGCGCTGCGGGATGTACTGGGCGATCAGGGCCGTCTCATTTCCCTGATCAAACCCCAGTTTGAAGCCGGCAAGGAAAACCTGGGTAAGAAAGGCGTCATCAGCAGTGCATCGGTGCATGAGAAGGTGCTGCGGGATGTGGCCGCTTTCGCACCGGAAACCGGCTGGCGGGTGCGCGCCTATGATTTTTCCCCCATCAGCGGCACCCAGGGCAACCTGGAATTCCTGGCGGAATTCATTCCAGATGACGGAACACAGCCTCTGCCCGATCCCCGACAAATCCGTGAGCTGGTGAAGCGTGCCCACGAAAGCATCAAAAAAAACCACTGAGCCAGGCTCAGTGGTTTTTTTATTCTCCAGATTCCCGCAGGAATTCATGCAGTGCATTGCGCACATTATCCACACCGGACAGCAGGTTCACCTTCTGGCGGAACTGCGCCGAATCCCGCATGCCCGCCACATACCAGGCGATATGCTTGCGCATTTCCAGTACGCCGCCGCGCTCACCGTGAAGCTGCACCTCCAGGTCCAGATGCCGCAGCGCCATCTCCACCCGTTCACGGCCGGTGACAGCAGGACAATCCTTGCCCTCCATCGCAGCCTTGACCTCCCGGAACAGCCAGGGATTTCCCTGCGCGCCACGTGCGATGAGCACGCCGTCGCATCCGGTTTCGTCCAGCATGCGCAGCGCGTCCCGGCCGCATTTCACATCGCCGTTGCCCAATACCGGAACAGATACGGCTTTCTTCACTTCGCCGATAATCTTCCAGTCCGCCCTGCCGCTGTACTGCTGCATACGGGTTCTGCCGTGCACGGCGATGGCAACCGCACCTGCCTGCTCACAAATCTTTGCAACTTCGACAGCGTTAATGCTGTCTTCATCCCATCCGGCACGGATCTTTGCGGTCACGGGCAGATGGGTGGCATCCGCTACGGCACGCACAATACGGCCGATCAGCTCCGGCTCCTTCATCAGTGCGCTGCCCTCGCCGTTTCCGGCGATTTTGGGTGCAGGGCAGCCGAAGTTAATATCGAAAAAATCAAAGCCTGCACCTTCCAGCCTTCGCGCAGCCTCGGCCATGTAATCCGGTTCGCGTCCAAAGAGCTGCAGTGCAGCGACGCCCTCGCCGGGAATGCGGGTGATCAGCTCCTGGGCAACCTTGTTCTTACCCTGGGAATAGATCCAGCCCTTGGCGGAGAGCATTTCGCTCACGCTCCAGGCGGCGCCCTGTTCATGGCAAAGCAGGCGCATAGCAGCGTCCGTAACGCCCGCCATGGGCGAAAGACCTGCACCCACACCCAGTTCCAGACCGCCGATTCGCATATCCATCTTCCTCCTGCCGCACTTTTGACGGATATATTATAGCATTCCTTTGAAAACTTCGCAACGCACCCCGGAAATCTTGCATTTATAACATGGCATCGTGTATAATATAGTTGGATAATTTTGATAGCATGGGTGGATTGTAAGTTCGAAGCCGCTCCATCAACGCATACAGTGAATCAAAAGCTGAACTGCGGGGTGGTTAAACATGAAAACCCATAAACCCCGGCGCGGACTGCCTGCGCTGGACTGGCTGTGTGATCTGTCCGGAAGGACGGCGCGCATCACCTCCCTCGGAAACCGTTCCCTGCTGGTGGAAAATCACCGGGGCATCCTAGATTTCACATCCGACCGTATCCTGCTGGCCACCGCCTGCGGCGAAGCAGAGGTTGTGGGCAGCGGCCTCAGCCTCAGCGACGTGCGCCGGGATGCGCTCATCATCCGGGGCGATATCCGGGATGTGAAGCTGCCCCATGGAGGAGCGGACAGACATGAACCATGATGTTCAGCTGCGCATCGAAGGCAGTCTGCTGGAACGGCTGATCAACCGTGCATTGCAGGCGGGCGCGAGCTTTGCCCGCATCCGCAGAAGCGGAAAGCGGATCATGCTCGTCTCCACAGATGAACACAGCGCAGTTATCCTCACTTCCCTATGTGAAAAATACTTCCTGGATTGCCGCATCCTGCGCCGCAGCGGAATGCCCGCCCTGCGGGACACCGTTCGCAGGCGATGGACGCTGCTTCCGGCCTTGCTGCTGTGTACAATCCTGGGCGTTCTGTTCCTCAGCCGCATCTGGCTGGTGGACATCCGCTTCAATGGTCCGCGGCCTGAGTTGGGCAATCAGAAATCCATCCGTTCCCTTCTGGAACAAAACGATATAAAGCCCGGCATTTCCGCCGCTCAGATCGACAGCGACCGGCTGCAAAAGCAGCTGCTGTCCGCGGCCGGAAATTACAGCTATATCGGCGTGCGCCGCCAGGGTATACGCCTGCTGGTGGAGGCTGCACCGGAGGTTCCCTCGCCCGACACCTTTCAGATCGGCTATGCGCGGGATCTGATCGCATCCCGGGACGGCGTGGTGGAATCCATCTCCGTGCTGGCGGGCAGCGCCTGTGTAAAACCGGGCGATACCGTGCACGCGGGACAGACGCTGATTCGCGGCGAAGAGGCCGTGGCCACGGACGCCGAAACCCGGGAGGAGATTACCGCTCCGGTCGGCGCACTGGGCGAAGTGGTCGCCCGCTGCTGGTACGAAGGCAGCGCCAGCGGGTATATAGAATCGGAAATGCCGGTGCGAACCGGGCAAAAAAGCATGCAGGTCCGGCTGAAGCTGATAAACCATTTTATCCCCCTGGTCGAAGGCGAAAGCTATTCCCGGTTTGAAGCGGAGATGGAGCACATCCCCATCGTGGGGCTCTTCCTTCCCCTGGAATTGGAGAAGACAACCCGCTTTGAAACCCGGACCACCGTTCATACAGCCGACCCTGAAACGCTTCAAAAGCAGTTGGAAGTCCTTGCCCGGGCGGACGCATTAAAACAGCTGTCCGGCGACGGCATCCCTTACCAAATCGCATCCCACTGGACGGATGCAAAACAAGACGACAATACCCTGCGCCTGCGCGCGGTTTACGAAATATACACCGACATCGCCACAACCCGCGATGCATTCATTGAGGAGGTTTACTGAACTTGGAAAACTACGCACATGAAGCCATTGAGCGCATGCCCATCGAATCCGCAGAGGAATTCATCAGCCTTTTCGGCCTGAAGGAGGAAAATATTTCCCTGTTCCGGGATGAATTGGGCGTGGACATCAGCGCCGGCAGCGGCGAAGTTGTACTCTCTGGCGACAGCGATAAGGTAGAGCTTGCAAAGATCACCCTGCAGAAGATGAGCGAAATCATCCGCCGCGGCGAAACCGTGGACCGCACCCGCATCCGCTACGCCATCGGTCTGGCCGAAGAGGGCAATGCGGACCGCATCGGCGAAATTATGCGCGACGTCATCGCCATCACCAGCCGTGGCCGTCAGGTCAAGTGCAAAACCCTGGGCCAGAAGGCCTATGTGGACGCCATCAAGCAGAACACCTGCACCTTCGCCGTGGGCCCTGCCGGTACCGGCAAGACCTACCTGGCGATTGCCATGGCGGTTGTAGCCATGAAGAACAAGGAAATCGAGCGTATCATCCTCACCCGCCCCGCGGTTGAGGCCGGCGAAAAGCTAGGCTTCCTGCCCGGTGACCTTGCCCAGAAGGTGGACCCCTACCTGCGTCCCCTGTACGATGCGCTGCACGATATGCTGGGCCTGGAAGCCTACCAGCGCCTGGTGGAGCGCGGCGCCATTGAAGTTGCCCCCCTGGCCTACATGCGCGGCCGCACCCTGAACGACGCCTTCATCATCCTGGATGAGGCCCAGAACACCACTTCCGAACAGATGAAGATGTTCCTCACCCGCATGGGCATGGGTTCCCGCATGGTCATCACCGGCGACGTGACCCAGATCGACCTGCCCATCGGCAAGAAGAGCGGCCTCGTGGAGGCGCTGGAAGTGCTCAAGGGCGTTGAAAACATCGGCATCGTAAAGCTCACCCACCGCGATGTTGTGCGCCATGAACTGGTGCAGGCCATCGTCAGGGCCTACGAACGCTACGCCCAGAAGAACGACCGACGGGGGAATTTTCCGCAGCGCGGCTAAGTTCCTTTCCAAAGGAGATTTCCAATCATGAAGAAGATTTCCGAGCTGAAAATCAGCCGCCTGAGCGGCGTGATTCGTGCCGTGCTCACCGGCGCAATCGCCTTTGTGCTGCTGTTTGCGCTGCTGCTGACCGGCATCACCCCCGACCAATACGATATTCACGTGGGCCAGCCCTCCTCCAAGACGGTGTACGCCACCAAGGACGTGGAGGACAGCGTGACCACCGAAGCGCTGCGTCAGGCCGCCGCCAGCCAGGTGGAACCCAGCTACAAGAGCGTGGATGCGAGTGTGAATGCCGCAGTCATCACCGACATGCAGACTGCCTTTGATTCCATCCGGAAGCTCAGGGCAGAATTTTCCGTGCCCGCCGATGGCATTAGCGATGATATGCTGGACAGCTTCAATGCTCAGTGCCCGGTATCCATCTCCAGGGACAGCCTCTCCACGCTGCTTTCCACCGATGATGAAGCTTTCTCCGGATTTGTGGACGCCGCCGTCGCTGAAGCCAGGGATACCCTAAACTCCACCCTGCCCGAGGGTCAGGAGAGCGCAGCCGTCACCCGCATCACCCGCAGCCTGCTCACCGACGAATATGATGCGAACCTGGTGTCCATCGCTACGGAAGTTCTCAAGGCAAACCTGCGCCCCAACATGCTCATCGACCAGGAAATCACCGAGACCAACCGCCAGAAGGCCCGCGAGGCCGTGGAGCCGGAGATTCTGGTCAAGCGCGAGGTCATCGTGCGCGAAGGCGAAATCGTCACCGAAGCCCAGTACAAAATGATCGAAAGCCTGGGCCTGCTGGCGGATGACAAGCTGGATGTGCCGCTGCTGGGCGGCATGTTCCTGCTGGTGCTGATCTTCTGCGGCGCCATCTTCCTGTACCTGTGGCTGTTCGACCAGCAGGTTCTGCAGGATAACAAGCGCCTGCTGCTTCTGTGCATCATCATCGTTCTGGAAGTGGCTGTATCCCTGCTGGTGCGTGCGCTCAATTCCTACCTGATGCCTGTGGCCATGGGCGCCATCCTCATCTCCATTCTCATCGATACCAAAACCGCCATGTTCGTCAGCGCCATGCTCAGCTTCATGGTATCCATGCTGGTATCTGCGGACGGTCTGTTCTCCATGACCATGTTCTCCATCCTGCTGATGGCCTTCACCGCCGGTCCCGTGGCCGCATTCGTGCTCAGCCGCAAGCAGCTGCGCACGGGCACCCTGCTGGCGGGCTTCTCCGTGGCGCTGGTGAACTTCATCGTCACCCTGTCCATTGGCCTGATTTCCAGTTCCAACCTGAAAACCGCCCTCACCAATGCCTGCTGGGCCATCGGAGGCGGCGTGTTCAGCGCCGTGCTGGCCATCGGCCTGCAGAGTTTGCTGGAGTGGATGTTCAACCTGGCCACCAACGCCAAGCTGATTGAGCTCTCCAACCCCAACCAGCCGCTGCTGCGCCGTTTGCTAATGGAAGCCCCCGGCACCTATCATCATTCCATCATTGTGGCCAACCTGGCCGAGGCCGGCGCGACCGCCGTGGGCGGCAACGGGCTGCTTGCCCGCGTGGGCGCCTATTACCACGACGTGGGTAAGCTCAAGCGCCCCATGTATTTCAAGGAAAACCAGATGGGTGACAATCCCCACGACCGCACCGATCCCCGCGTATCCACCGCCATCTTGACCGCCCATTCCCGCGATGGCGCCCAGATGGCCATGAAGGACCGCCTGCCCGCCCAGGTAGTGGACATCATCCGCCAGCATCACGGCGATTCCCTGGTGCTCTACTTCTATGACAAGGCGGTCAAGCTCTACGGCGAGGATATTGATATTTCTGCCTTCCGCTACGAAGGCCCCCGTCCCCGCAGCAAGGAAGCTGCCGTGGTGATGCTGGCCGACACCATCGAAGCCGCCACCCGCACGCTGGCCAATCCCAGTCCCGAAAAGATGGAGGCCCTGATCCGCAAGCTGGTTCGCGAAAAGATGGACGATGGCCAGCTCAACGATTCCGCCCTTACCTTCAGCGACCTGGACAAGATCTGCTCCACCTTCTCCACCGTACTCACCGGTGTATTCCACGAACGCATCGAGTATCCCGAAATCGCCATCCCGCCCCGGGAGCCCGTGATTGAAAAGGTCGAGGATGTGGAAGAAGAGGTTGAGGAGGCTTCCGATACTGAAGTTCAGACAGAAGAAACTGCTGAAATCCCTGCCGAAACCGAAGCGCCTGTGGAGGAAGAAGAAAGTGCCCATTGAACTGCAGATTGAAGTGGAAAACTGCCCCGAAGGCCTGGAAGAATTCCTGGCCCAAGTGGCTGAAACCTGTTTCGAAATCGAGGGAATCAGCGGCGCAGGGTTCGCCGTGCGCATCGTGGACGATGAAGCCATCCGCATCCTGAACCGGGAGATGCGCAATATCGATAAATCCACCGATGTGCTCTCCTTCCCCACAGTTTCCTACCGTCCCGGCAAAACCGCCAAGGATCATCCCAAGCGCCTGCGCCGGGAATACGATCCCGCACTGGGCTATGTGAACCTGGGCGACTGCGTGCTCAACATCAGCCGGGCCCGCCAGCAGGCGGAGGAATTCGGCCACAGCCTAAAGCGCGAGCTGGGATACCTGACCGCCCATTCCGCATTCCACCTCATGGGCTATGACCACATGCAGGAGGATGAAAAGCGCATCATGCGCGCCATGGAGAAAAAGGCCATGCAGGCCCTGCAGCTCTGGCGCGATTCGGAGGAAAACGTCATGACCCATGAACAACTCTTCAAGCTGGCCTGCGAGGCCCGTGAAAACGCCTATACGCCCTATTCCCACTACCGCGTGGGCGCCTGTATCCTGACCGAGGATGGGCAGACCTTCAAGGGCTGCAACTTCGAAAATGCATCCTTCGGCGCGACCATCTGTGCCGAGCGCTGCGCCGCTTCCTGCGCCATTTCCGCGGGCCAGCGCAGGTTCGTGGCCGTGGCCATCGCCGCCAATTCCGCCGCCTGGCCCTGCGGTATCTGCCGCCAGGTGCTGCGCGAATTCGCTGCTTCGCCGGATATGCCGGTGATCGTCGGTCCCGCCGGCGGTGAATTCACCGTCAAGACCCTCTCCGAGCTCCTGCCCGAATCCTTCGGCCCGGAATATCTGCTCGGCAACGAATAAACAAACGACCATTATTGGGAGGAAACACACTTGTCTGATAAGAAATTCCGTTCGGGCTTCATCGCCATTCTGGGCCGTCCGAATGTGGGCAAATCCAGCATCATGAACCGCATCGTCGGTGAAAAGGTCGCCATCGTCTCCAATCACCCTCAGACCACCCGCAACAAGCTCCTGGGTGTCGCCACCGGCGAAGACTGGCAGATCGTATTCGTGGATACCCCCGGCCTGCACAAGCCCCGCACCAAGCTGGGTGAATACATGATGAAATCCGCCAGCGATGCCCGCGAGGGTGTAGACGCCGTTCTGGCCGTTGTGGACGGACAGAAGATCGGCAGCGGTGACCGTGCAGTTCTGGCCGACATCCAGAATATGAAGTGCCCCAAGTTCCTGGCTATCAACAAGATCGATGTCGTCACCCCTGAAAAGCTCATGCCCCAGCTGGCGGAGCTGGACGTTCAGGCCTTTGACCAGGTCTTCTCCGTGTCCGCCCGTACCGGCGAGAACATCGATGTGCTCACCCGGAAGTTGATTGAAGCCATGCCCGAGGGCCCCAAGTATTTCCCCGACGACATGATCACCGACCAGCCCGAGCGCGTGATGTGCGCCGAAATCATCCGCGAAAAGGCTCTGCACAACCTGCGCGACGAGATTCCCCACGGCATCGGCGTCGAGATGATGCAGATCAAGAAGATGAGCGATAACCTCACCGAGATTCACGCCACCGTCTATTGTGAGCGCGATTCCCATAAGTCCATCATCATCGGCAAGCAGGGTTCCATGCTGGGCAAGATCGGCCGCGAGGCCCGCGTAGACATTGAGCGCCTGCTGGGTACGAAGGTGATGCTCAAGCTCTGGGTAAAGGTGCGCCTCGACTGGCGCAACCGTGCAGGCGACCTGCGCACCCTGGGCTA
>JAGBAU010000147.1 GCA_017938785.1 Clostridia bacterium | reverse complement strand
GAGTGATACATCATCCGGAAGAACTCCCTTTGAGGAAATCGGCGGATATTTCAACGGAGACGAGTGTGTGATTGCTGTTGCACACAATCCTTCCGCGTATGTAGGCGTGCGTGTGGCGGAAGCAAGGGGCGGCGGCGCCTGGGCAGATATGGTGCTTGCCGGGCATACCTTGGGCGGACAGATCAATGTTTTCGGTAAAACCATGTTTTCTCTTACTGAGGAGGAACAGAGATGCCTCTCCGGCTGGCACTATACGAATGATCTGCCTATGCTTGTCAGCCAGGGACTTGGATGTAAGGGTTTGAAGCTGCGATTTGGAACACAGAGTGAGATATGGTGTATCACCCTACATAAACCAGTTGGTGCGGGTTTGGTTTTGCCGAAACTATGATTGTTTCACGTGAAACGAATCGAAGTCTGTCGAAAAGTGAAATTGTTCCACGTGGAACAATCAAAAATGTTTCATGTGAAACAGAGCATTTTTAAACTTCCTGGAGTATAATTCATACCATGAAGGAATTTGTTTGTAATCTATGCCCGCGTAATTGCGGTGTGATCCGCGGTGAAACAGGAAAGGGCTGGTGCGGTATGGGCGCAGAGCCCAGAATCGCCCGCGCCGCTCCCCATTACGATGAGGAACCGGTGATTTCCGGCGAAAATGGCTCTGGAGCTGTGTTTTTTTCCGGCTGCAGCCTGAAATGCTGCTTCTGCCAGAATTTTGATCTTTCTCATAATGGTTGGGGAGAAACTGTTTCCGTACAGCGCCTGCGTGAAATCTACTTTGAGTTGATTGATCAGGGTGTGCATAACATCAACTTGGTCAATCCGACCCATTATGCAGAGGCGGTTTATGAATCCCTTGAGGGTGGATTGCCCGTGCCTGTGGTATGGAATACCGGCGGATATGAAAAAGTGGAGACCTTACAGCGCTTTGAAGGTAGGGTACAGGTCTATCTGCCGGATTTGAAGTATATAAATGAGGGTTCTGCCTGGAAATACAGCCGTGCAGCAGATTATTTTGAATATGCGGGACCTGCAATCAAGGAAATGATCAGGCAGACGGGCCCTGTGGAACTGGATGAAAACGGTATCATTCGCCGCGGAACCATCATCCGCCATCTGATCCTGCCCGGATGCGCGGAGGAATCCTGCCGTATTCTGGATTATATCCATGATGAATTGCCCGGCGCATGGATCAGCCTCATGGCCCAGTACCTGCCCTTTGGTGAAGCGGAGGGTATGGATGAGCTTGGGCGCAGGCTCACCCAGGAGGAATACGATATGGTGGCGGATCACCTGATCGACCTGGGCATGGAGGATGGTTTCATTCAGGAGCTTTCCTCTTCGGATGAAAAATACATTCCGAAATTTGATTTAACCGGTGTACAAAAGGAGTTATAAGGGATTTGATGGAACTGCGCTTTTCGCCGCTCTTCAGCGGATCGAGCGGCAACGCAATTTATGTTGGATGCGGAGATACCCATATTCTGGTGGACGCTGGTCTCTCCGGAACGAGGATCACCAATGAACTCGCAAAGATAGGCTTGCATCCTTCTCAGCTGTCGGCCATATTGGTGACCCATGAGCATGTGGATCATACCAAGGGTGTGGGTATACTTTCGAGAAAATACAATTTGCCCATCTATGCAACTGAAGGAACCTGGGATGGTATGGCGGATAAAATCGGCGCTGTGGATGCTCAGATGCGCTGCATTCTTGAACCTGAACAGGATTTCTACATGGATGGCATGAATATAACGCCCTTTTCAACGCCCCATGACGCCAACCAGCCGGTGGGTTTCGTGTTTGAATCCGGCGGCGCGAAATTTGCCCTTGCCACTGACCTTGGCTGTGTGAAAAAGGGATGGTTCAATCATGTGGGCGGTGCGGACGCCGTACTTCTGGAATCTAATTATGATCCGGATATGCTCAAGGCGGGTTCCTATCCATATGAGCTCAAGCGTCGCATTCTGTCCACGAAGGGGCATCTGTGTAATGATGACGCAGGAAACTGCGCACTGGAATTGGTCAAAAAGGGTGCAAGACATATCGTTCTTGGACATTTGAGCAAGGAAAATAATTTTCCGGAGCTTGCGCGCCAGTGCACGGAATCCGTTTTGCGCGCGGGCGGTGTGATTCCCGGTGAGGATGTTCGCCTGGATGTGGCCAGCCGGGACGGCGTGACCGGCATCTTCGGCGTATCCAGCCGGTTTGATTGAGGAGGTTGAACATGAAAAGAAGCCTCATGCGGCCGGCATCGGCACTTTTTCCCATCGTTTTGCTGTTGGCGGCGTTGTTTGGAAACTCTACTATGGTGGCAAATCTGTACCTTTACTACTGTGTAATCCAGTTGTTCAGCCTGTGCAGCGTGGATTCCTTTCGAAATGCAGCATCCCGTGAGCCGGGCGTGAAAAGGGTGGACCGCCGTTTCAGTGGAACGTGGCTTTTGATTGCTTTAGGTATCGCAGTATGTTCAGGTATAGATCGATTTACAAAAATCGGACAGAATCAAATCATGCTGGTAGCTGCCGCAGGAAGTATTATTTTCGAACAAATGTTCGAAGAAAGAATGCGTGCACTCAGTCATCCTTCTGATGGAGCGATCCTCAGCGTGGTTGCCAATATACTCCTTCTTGCAGGATTGATGATTGATTCCAGTGAAGGTATGGCGGCACCGGTAAACTTGACTGGATTCTATACTGCCTGCGGTGCAGGATTGGGCATGCTGATTTCAATCATCGCATCCTATATCATTGAACCTGTGCATGCCTTTTCTCTGGTTCCGCGCAATATTGGTTTTTTTCCAAAGGCATGTGTACAAACCCTGCTGTATCCGGTTGCCGCAGCGTTTTTCTTGGGATTGAATGTAGCTTACTTTGCAGGATTAATCCTCTGGCGTTTGAGCCGCACCGTGTGCAGACGTGCAGCTGATGAATCCCGCCCGCTGAACCTGCTGCTGATGGCAACATCTGTACTGGCGGTAGCGGCAGCTATGTACCAACATCTGATTGGATTTTCAATCGCAGTCGCAGTAGCTACTCTGTGTGCAGTCATAGTATTCTGTGCACTCGGCTGGCGTATTTATCTCGGTACTGTATTGGTAATGCTTGCCAATGCACAGCTGTTTGTGAAAACATCGATGCCGCAGGAGTGGAACATACTCCCCACTGAATGGATGTTTCCGTTTGTATGCATCTGCTGCGCAGTAGCCATCCTATTGAATCTCCACAAAGCCTTCCTGAAAAAAGTATAAAACAAACGAAAGAAAACCTGCCCATTCTTGCCGGGCAGGTTTTCGTGCTTTGTAATAAAGCAGCTATAGAAAAGACACAAAGAACCCCTGTCCCATAATCTACGGGACAGGGGTTCGTCGCTAAAGCCGCGCCAGCGAGGTGGCAGAGGCGCCTCGCCTCAATACATGCCGCCCATGCCGCCGGCTGCGGGTGCTGCCGGTTCGGGAGCGGGGATGTCGGTGACCAAGGACTCGGTGGTGAGTACCATAGCTGCGACGGATGCGGCGTTCTGCAGAGCGGAACGGGTGACCTTGGTGGGGTCGATGATGCCGCGCTCGAACATATCGGTGTACTCATCCTTGGCTGCATCGTAGCCGAAGGTGTTGCTCTTCTTGGACTTGAGCTTTTCAACGATCAGGCTGCCTTCAACGCCGGCATTCATGGCGATCTGACGTACGGGCTCTTCCAGGGCGCGCAGAACGATGTTCACACCGGTCTTCACGTCGCCGGCAGTCTCGGGGAGCAGCTTGGCAACGGCCTTGGAGGCATTCACCAGAGCGGTGCCGCCGCCGGGAACGATGCCCTCTTCAACGGCTGCACGGGTAGCGGCCAGGGCGTCTTCGATGCGCAGCTTGCGCTCCTTCATTTCAACTTCGGTAGCTGCACCAACGTTGATGACTGCAACGCCGCCGGACAGCTTGGCCAGGCGCTCCTGCAGCTTTTCGCGATCGTAATCGGAAGTGGTGATTTCGATCTGGGCCTTGATGGCAGCGATGCGGGCCTTGATTTCATCGGGATCGCCTGCGCCTTCAACGATGACGGTGTTTTCCTTGTCGATCTTGACCTGGCGTGCGGTACCCAGCATATCGATGGTGGCTTCCTTCAGGTCAACGCCCAGTTCCTCGGTGATAACCTGGCCGCCGGTCAGGATAGCGATATCCTGCAGCATGGCCTTGCGGCGATCGCCGAAGCCGGGAGCCTTAACGGCAACGCAGGTGAAGGTGCCGCGCAGCTTGTTCAGAACCAGGGTAGCCAGGGCTTCGCCCTCAACGTCCTCAGCGATGATGAGCAGCTTCTTGCCCATCTGCACAACGCCTTCGAGGAGCTTGATGATTTCCTGGATGTTGGAGATCTTCTTGTCGGTGATCAGGATCAGGGGGTTGTCCAGCTCGGCAACCATCTTTTCCATATCGGTGCACATGTAGGAGGAAGCATAGCCGCGGTCGAACTGCATGCCTTCTACTACGTTGAGCTCGGTCTTCATGGTCTTGGACTCTTCAACGGTGATAACGCCGTCGTTGCCAACCTTTTCCATTGCATCTGCGATCAGAGCGCCGATCATTTCATCGCCGGAAGAGATGGATGCAACCTGAGCGATGTCATGCTTGCCTTCAACGGGCTTGGAGAAGGTAGCCAGGGATGCAACTGCGGTTTCGGTGGCCAGTTCCATACCCTTGCGGATGACCATGGGGTTTGCACCTGCGGCAACGTTCTTCATGCCTTCGCGAACGAGGGCCTGAGCCAGCAGGGTAGCGGTGGTGGTGCCGTCACCGGCAACATCGTTGGTTTTGACGGAAACTTCGCGAACCAGCTGTGCGCCCATGTTCTCGAAGGGATCTTCCAGTTCGATTTCCTTGGCGATGGTAACGCCGTCGTTGGTGATCAGCGGAGCGCCGAACTTCTTGTCCAGCACAACGTTGCGGCCCTTGGGGCCCAGGGTGATTTTAACGGTGTTTGCCAGGGTATTGATACCGGCTTCCAGAGCGCGGCGGGCTTCCTCGCCATACTTAATCTGCTTTGCCATGATTTATTTTCCTCCGATAAAGATAAGGTTTGAATTAGCCTTCGATGATGGCCAGGATGTCAGACTGCTTTACGATGATGTATTCAACGCCATCCAGCTTGACTTCGGTGCCGGCGTACTTGGAATAGATAACCTTTTCGCCAACCTTAACCTGCATCTGGATTTCCTTGCCGTCTACCATGCCGCCGGGGCCGACTGCGACGACTTCTGCCATCAGGGGCTTTTCCTTTGCGGTGGCAACCAGCAGGATGCCGCCCTTGGTGGTTTCTTCAGCTTCCATATTTTTGATGACAACGCGGTCACCGAGGGGCTTCATAGTCATATGAGTAAACCTCCTGAAATGATTGTTGGTCACTGTTAGCACTCTTAAATTCCGAGTGCTAAAGCTTACAATCGATAGTTTAACCATTTTCTATGGAAAAAGCAAGAGCGGCAGCACTCTAATTACTGTTAAGTTTTGGATTTTGGAGACAAATAACATGAAATAAGCTATAATTATAAAAAACATGCAATCACTGCTTTCGAAAAGGAGGCAAATCAAATGGATAAATGGGACGCCAGATTTATGGAAATGGCCGAAGTGATTTCCGGCTGGGCCAGCTGCTATCAGCAGGATCGAAAGATTGGCGCGGTGATCGTGAAGAACAAGCGCATCGTGACCACCGGCTATAACGGCGCGCCTGCGGGTATCAAGACCTGTGTGGAGCGCGGAGAATGCCTGCGCAAGAAGCTGGGTATTGCATCCGGCACCAAGCATGAAATCTGCTACGCCATCCATGCGGAACAGAACGCCATCATCCAGGCGGCGAAGCTGGGCAGCAGCATCGATGGTGCAACCCTTTATTGTACTCATCAGCCCTGCGTGATCTGCGCAAAGATGATCGTGAACTCCGGCATCACCCGCGTGGTGTATAAGCATGGCTATCCGGATGAATTCGCTGTACAGATGCTCACTGAGGGCGGCGTAATCCTGGAGCGCTTCATCGAGGAAGAATAACAACCTATATAAAAGGAGAATAAAATGAATCATTCCCGCATCAAACGCGTTATTGAAAATATGAATGCCTGCGGTCTGGAGCAGATCCTGGTTACCGGTACCCCTTCTGTTTATTATCTCACCGGCAACTGGGTCAATCCCGGCGAGCGTATGCTGGCGCTGTACCTGAACGCCAACGGAGATACCACCCTGTACGCCAACCGCCTGTTCGCCCTGAACGGCAATACCGACTGCAAGCTGGTGGAATTTGATGATACCGAAGATCCCATCGCCATGCTGGCCTCCAAGGTGAAGCCGGGCAAGATCGGCATCGATAAGGTCTGGCCCAGCCAGTTTACCATCCGCCTGATGCAGGCCATGCCGGGCATCACGCCCGTGCTGGGTTCCGCTCCGGTGGACGACGCCCGCATGTGCAAGGATGCAGAGGAAATTGACCTGATGCGCAAATCCTCCCGCATGAACGATGAAGCCATCCAGATGACCATGAAGAATGTCTGCGAAGGCATGACTGAAGTGGAACTGCAGGATGCTTACATCAAGAATGCCAAGGCATTGGGCAGCGACGGCGGCAGCTTCCATCCCATCACCTGCTTCGGCGCGAACTGTGCAGAGCCCCATCATGACAACGATGATACCCGCCTGAAGCAGGGCGACGCCGTCATCCTGGACGTGGGCCTGATGTACAAGCGCTACTGCAGCGATATGACCCGCACTGTCTTCTTTGGTTCTGCCGATGATGAGCAGAAGAAGGTATACGATATCGTGCGCCGCGCCAATGAAGCCGGTCGCGCAGTGGTTCGCCCGGGCGTGCCTATGTGCGAATTCGACCGTGCAGCCCGCAAGGTGATCGAGGATGCAGGCTACGGCAAGTACTTCATTCATCGTACCGGCCACGGCATCGGCCTCGAGGTGCATGAGCATCCCGATAACTCCGCCACCAGCCAGATCATCGCCAAGCCGGGCATGTGCTTCAGTGTGGAGCCGGGCATCTACCTGCCGGGGAAGTTTGGTGTCCGCATCGAGGATTTGGTAGTGGTTACCGAGGATGGCGTGGAAACTCTCAACGCCATGGACCACGACCTGAGAATCCTGTAATGCAATAAAAAATACCCTCCATGATTGATGGAGGGTATTTTTTGTGCTTACAGAAGCATGATGCCGGCGGAACGGCAGGCGTCCAGGGTTTCACGATCCCAGATGCTGGACTGAACCTCGCCGATGTGGCAGCAGCCGATCATCAGCATGCACAGGCGGCTCTGGCCGATACCGCCGCCGATGGTGAGAGGCAGTTCGTCGTTGAGCAGCATGCGGTGGAAGGGCAGCTTTGCGCGGTCCTCACAGCCGGCGATCTTCAGCTGGCGGGCCAGGGATTCTGCATCCACACGCACGCCCATGGAAGAAATCTCCATGGCACGGCCCAGCAGATCGTCCCAGAACAGGATATCGCCGTTGAGATCCCAGTCGTCATAGTCGGGCGCGCGGCCATCGTGGCGCTGGCCATTTCTCAGCGTTTTACCGATCTGCATGATCAGCGCGGTCTTGTTCTTTTCGAGGTAGGCATTCTCACGGTCGGAACCCTTGGGAATGTCGGGGTAGAGATCCCACAGCTCCTGGGTGGTGATGGCCTTCATATCGCGGCTGAGCTTCACGTTGATGCTGTTGTACTCACGGCCCAGGCGTTCGCTGACATCGCAGATGCAGTGAACGATCTCACCGGCTACGGACTTGAGGGTGTCCAGGGTGCGGTCTTCCGCGCGGATCACCTTTTCCCAGTCCCACTGGTCAACGTATACGGAGTGCAGGTTGTCCAGGTCTTCATCGCGGCGGATGGCGTTCATATCGGTGTAGAGGCCCTTGCCCACGCGGAAGTCATACTTCTTCAGGGCATAGCGCTTCCACTTGGCCAGGGAATGAACCACCTGTCCCTCTTCGCCCACTGCGGGCACATCGAAGGAAACGGGGCGTTCAACGCCGTTCAAGTTATCGTTCATACCGGAGGTTTCACGTACGAACAGGGGTGCGCTCACGCGGCGCAGGTTCAGGGAGTGGGACAATTCCTTCTGGAAATTGTGCTTGATGAATTCGATGGCTACCTGCATATCATATACGTTCAAGGGAGAGCGGTAACCTTCGGGAATGTAGATCTTGTTCATGGGGAACCTCCTGGAGTTTACGTATGGAAAGATTATAGCCGTTTCCATCTGACAATGCAAGTGATATGTATAATTTTTCTGAACCATAAATTTGTTCAAATGGTCAGAAATGCAGGATGGAAACCGGAATTGTGCAGGTTTTGAAGAATATTCCATTGTTTATATAGAAAGCTGCAACTGAAGCTTCAGAAAAAACGCAAAATAATAACACGGGAAGATATGGACAATTGTAAAAAAACGGAGTATACTTGAATGGTAATTTTATTGCTACTTTACCATTGTAAATCAATGGTTCTCAAAGGGAGGAAGTATCATGATTAAGAATGAATATCTGCAGAAACTGATGGAAACCGTTGAAAAGCGCAATGCCGGCGATAAGCAGTTTTTGATCACTGTACGCAGCGTGCTGGAATCCATCGAGCCCGTTGTGGAAGCTCATCCGGAATACATCAAGATGGGCGTTATAGAGATGTTCGTTGAGCCTGAGCGCGTGATCAAGTTCCGCGTGCCGTGGATTGATGATAAGGGCAATGTTCAGGTAAACCGCGGCTATCGCGTTCAGTCCAACAGTGCCATCGGCCCCTACAAGGGCGGCCTGCGCCTGCATCCCTCTGTAACCGAGGATACCGTGAAGTTCCTGGCCTTTGAGCAGACCCTGAAAAACTCCCTGACCGGCCTGCCCATCGGCGGTGGCAAGGGCGGTTCCGACTTCGATCCCAAGGGTAAGAGCGATATGGAAGTTATGCGCTTCTGCCAGAGCTTCATGAACGAGCTCTACAAGCACATCGGCCCTGATTGCGACGTTCCCGCCGGTGATATCGGCGTCGGCGCCCGTGAAATCGGCTATTTCTACGGCCAGTACAAGAAGCTGACCGGCCAGTACTGCGGCGTTCTCACCGGCAAGGGCCTGTCCTACGGCGGCTCCCTGGCCCGCACCCAGGCCACCGGCTACGGCCTGTGCTACTACACTGAGGAAATGCTCAATTCCTTCGGCAAGTCCTTCAAGGGCCAGACCGTGGTCATCTCCGGTTCCGGCAATGTTGCCACCTATGCCTGCGAAAAGGCCACCACCCTGGGCGCGAAGGTTGTTGCCATGTCCGACTCCAACGGCTATATCTACGACGCCGAGGGTATTGACCTGGACGCCATCAAGGAGATCAAGCAGGTTCGCCGCGGCCGCATCAAGGAATATCTCGAGTTCCGTCCCAACGCAACCTACACCGAAGGCTGCACCGGCATCTGGACCATCAAGTGCGATATTGCCCTGCCCTGCGCAACCCAGAATGAAATCAACCTGGAATCCGCCAAGGCACTGATCGCCAACGGCTGCTTCTGCGTGTCTGAAGGCGCCAACATGCCCTCCACCATGGACGCCATCGACGCCTTCCTGGAGGCTGGCCTGTTCTTTGGCCCTGCCAAGGCTGCAAATGCCGGTGGTGTAGCCACCTCCGCTCTGGAAATGAGTCAGAACTCCATGCGCTACAGCTGGACCTTCGAAGAGGTTGACGCCAAGCTCAAGCAGATCATGGTCGGCATCTATCACAACGTTG
>JAGBAU010000146.1 GCA_017938785.1 Clostridia bacterium | reverse complement strand
GAATGGTTACAAAATGGAAAACGGCCGGGTTTACGCCGCACTCTTCACACATCATTGATTTATACACCTCCCTCGGCATTTCGAAAAACCTGGATCGGCATATTTTTGAATACCGCCGCACGCAGCACATCCTTGCCGCTGATGGGCAGGCTGAGCGCATTGCGCGCAGTGGCTGCGCGCAGAAGCGCGGCCTCATTGGGCGTTACAATCTTGCAGTCCAGCAAATGCTGCACGATGGCATGCACCGTTTCTTCATCGATGGAATTTCCCACGCGCTTGATCAGCGCATCCAGAAGGTTGCCCTCCTCCCGGGGACGCATGCGCACGATGCGCACATAGCCGCCGCCGCCCCTGCGGGATTCGATCAAATAACCGTGATCCACAGAAAAGCGGGTTGCAAGTACATAATTGATCTGGGAAGGCGCACAGCCGAAGTGCTGCGCAAGTTCGTTGCGGCGCAGTTCGATGTGGGCGTCTTCGCTCATCAGTTCTTTGATAAAGCGCTCGATGGTATCGCTGAGCTGTGCCATCTGCCTCGACCTCCTTCAGACAGCCGGTTTATATTTCTGACTATCTTTGACTATTATACCTTCCAAACGGCACTTTGGCAAGAGGTAAAAGAAAGAAACGGGCTTAAAGCGCCCGTTTCTTCTCAAAATAATCGCCTTCCAGGAAGCGCATGACCACATCGGCGGAGGTTTTGGCCGCCATGGGCATGAATTCCTGGTATTCCATATGATGCTTGCCGCTGGAGGAATCGGAGATTGCGCGGATCACAGCGCAGTCCACACCGTTGATGAAGCACACCTGGGAGATTGCGCCGCCCTCCATTTCCACGGCAGATGCGTCGAAGAGGCGCACGATGCGGTCCTTCACGGCTTGTTCATGCACGAACTGGTCACCGGAAGCAATTCTGCCGGGCAGGGCGCGCACGCCGTCAAAGGACTTGGCGGCGTTCAGGATGCCGCTCACCGCCCATTCCGCGCAGCGGAAGTAGGTCTGGTTCACGGTGGATACAAAGCCCACGGGATCGCCCACGGCGGTGGTATCCACATCGTGCTGCACAAGGTCCGTGGCCACGCAGATATCGCCGATTTCCAGGGGTTCGCGCAGTGCGCCGGCCACGCCGGAATTGATGACCAGCTTCACCGGCCAGGTGAGCAGCATGGTCTGGCAGCACACAGCGGCGTTTACCTTGCCGATGCCGCACTTGCACAGGATGACGCGCTTGCCGCGCAGGGTGCCGATCACGTAATCATAGCCGCACTTTTTATGGGTTTCGGGATTTTCAACATTCTGAAGCAGCAGTTCGATTTCCTGCTCCAATGCACAAAGAATACCGATCATTTGTTTCACCTCAGTCTTTCGTTTATCCAATCCGGTTCAGCAGCACCACAGCCTGGGAGGAGATGCCGGTTTCCTCGCCCTCAAAGCCCATGCGTTCGGTGGTGGTCGCCTTCACGTTTGCACAGTTCACATCCACGCCCATGGCGTTGGCGATGTTTTCCCGCATCTGCGGAATGAAGGATGCCAGCTTGGGCTTCTGGGCAACGATGGTCACATCCGCATTCATCACGGCATAGCCGCGCTGCTTCGTGAGCGCCATCACATGCTCCAGCAGCAGCATGGAGGAGATGCCCTTGTAGCGCATATCGCTGTCCGGGAAATGCTTGCCGATATCACCCTCGCCCAGCGCGCCGAGGATGGCGTCCATCAGCGCATGCACAGCCACATCCGCATCGGAATGACCGTCCAGGCCGCGGGTATGGGGCACTTCCACGCCGCAGAGGATCAGCTTTCTGCCCTCGGCCAGGCGATGCGCATCATAGCCGGAGCCCACGCGCATGGCGGGCTGGAAATTGCCGCCCAGCTTTTCAAAATCCTGGGGATTGGTGAGCTTGATGTTCTTCTCCGCGTCGGGAGCGGACGAGAGATGCACCGAACCGTACATATGCTCGTAGAGCATGGCGTCATCGGTGACGGCGAAGTTTTCTTCCTGGGCACGCATATGGGCCTCCATCAGTTGTTTGTAGTTGAAGCTCTGGGGGGTCTGCACCGCGCGGAGGGTGGAACGCTCCGGCGTGGTGACCAGGCCGGTCTCCGGGTTCACCTGCTTGATGGTATCCACCACGGGGGTGGAGATTACGCCGCTGCCGTAGGTTTTCGCGTCCTCGATGGTGGCGCGAATCACCTCCGGAGAGGCGAAGGGACGGGCCGCATCGTGCACGGATACGATTTCCACATCCCCGGGCACAGCCTTCAGGCCGTTGAAGCCGCTGTCCCGGCGGGTTGCGCCGCCGAAGACGATCTGCTTCACCAGCGGGTTCTCGCCTTCCAGCGCAGTCAGTTCACGATATGCAGGCAGTTCCGCCTCGGAGAGCACCAGCACGATGCCGTCGTAGGCGTCGGCCGCAGCCAGCGCGTCGATGCAGCGGGAGAGCACGCTCCTGCCCTGCCAGCGGAAGAAAACCTTGTTCACGTCCAGTCCTGAACGGCTTCCCTTGCCTGCCGCCAGCAGCACACACCAGGCGCTCATGTCTTCGGGCGGTACATGCTGGAAGCATCCTGCTTGGCCGCATGTTCCGCGATGGTCAGGATTTCATATTCATGGTACTGTTCGCCGAAGCGAATGCCCAGCACATCGCCCACCTTCACGCTGGTTCCGGGCTTGCCCTCCTTGCCGTTCACGGTGATATGGCCGGTGGAGCAGGCGTCGTTGGCAACGCTTCTGCGCTTGATGATGCGGGAAATTTTCAAAAAGCGATCCAGCCGGATGGAGGTAATGGCCTCCTTTACCACCGGCTTTTTGGCTTCCATAGCTTTTCTGCTCATTGTTCCTCCGTTTATCGATCGAATGAATTTGAAAAGAGGGCCGCCTTCAGCAGCCCTCTTGAGCAATCGAAATCAGAACTGATCCTTGAAGCCCTTGCCTGCCTTGAAGACGGGAGACTTCTTTGCGGGGATTTCGATGGTTTCGCCGGTGGACGGCTTGCGGCCGGTGCGGGCGGCGCGTTCCTTGATCTCGAAGGTGCCGAAACCCATCAGCTGAACCTTGTCGCCTTCCTTGAGGGCTTCAACTACGGTATCGGTGAAAGCGGCGAGGGCTGCCTCTGCCTGCTTCTTATTCAGGGCGGACTTTTCTGCGACCTTGGCGATCAGAGTAGCTTTGTTCATAGCGTTGTTTCCTCCATTCATTCGATTCGAAACAAATGTATCCATATTCGAATAACAGTGATTATTTCGCTGTTCATACGTCAATTCCTGCTATCCGCATCAATTTTCGCGCAATTTTACGCAATCCCAATATTGGGCAGCCTTTCCGGCTTCATCCGGCATGGAGATCCCCTGTTTTTTCAGGTTTTCCTCCAGCTTTGCAAAGCGGTCCACGAAGCGGTCCAGCGCCTCGTTGAGGGCGATTTCCGGATCCACCTTGGCGGCACGTGCCAGCGCACATACCAGCAGCAGCGCATCTCCCAGCGCAGCTTCAGCCTCGGCGCTGCCTGCGCACTTCTTTACAGCCTCGGCAGCCTCGCCGGCCAGCGCATGCACATCCCCTGCCTCCACGCCTGCGCGCGCAGCCTTGCTCATCAGCTTGCAGCCGCGCATCAGGGCGGGAATGCTGCGGGAAACCTCGCGCAGAACCTCTGTGCGGGTCTGCTGGCCGCGCTCCTTCATCTTGTTGACGGCCCACAGGTCCAGCACGGAATCCGCATCCTTTGCGCTGTCGCTGCCGAAGATATGGGTATGGCGCTCGATCATCTTCCGGCTGATGGCGGTGGTGGCGTCGCTGATGTCGAATTCGCCGTGGTTCTTCGCGATTTCGGCATGCATGACGATCATCATCAGCATATCGCCCAGTTCATCATAGAGGTGGTCGGTATCGCCTTCGTTGATGGCGTCGATGGCCTCGTAGGTCTCCTCCAGCATGAAGGGACGCAGGGATTCGTGGGTCTGATCCTTATCCCAGGGGCAGCCGTCCGGGCCCTGCAGGATGTGCATGATCTGCACCAGTTCATCGAAGGAATAGCGTTCCAGCTGCATCAGGTCCCGCTGGGCGGGAATCAAGGCGCAGGAGCGGTGGTCATACTTCTTCAGGCGGTCCAGGTCATACAGCGGAACGCGGGCAACGCTGCCGTCGCCGTTGAGCAAAAAGCACCGGGTCTCGTCCGGGTAGCATTCCATGAGCTTCAATTTCACCTCAGAGGTGAGCTCACGGCTGTTGAGTTCGCGCACCAGGGCGTTTTCCATGGCGGACAGGCGGAAATTCTCCCAATCGGATGCCTCCAGCATGCGGGTCGCGCCGTCCAGGCGGGCCAACAGCGCACCCTCCACCGGCGGGCCTGCGATCACGCGCATCTTTACATCCCGCTGGGAGAGCTTGAGCACGCTGCGGTCGCGCACATCGTAGACGGCATAGACCACATCCTGCTCCATCGCTGCTTCAAGGATATGATCGGCGGCATGTTCCGCATGCTCGTCGAAATCCTCACAGGCGTCATAGAGCGCGTCCAGGGTTTCAAAGGGAATCTCCTTTTCTTCCAGCCATTCAGAGCAGCCAATGCGGCCCGTGTGCAGAATCACACGGGCTCCACAGCTCAGCGCTTCAACGGCGTCCAGGGTCAGCTGGCCCTTTTCCAGGCCTACGCCGATCACCGTAATCTGTTTCATTTTACATCACATCCAGGTTTTGGGATGTGCTTATTCTATCACAAAGCTCCTCCCGCCGCAAGGGCGCAGGGATCACTGTTCCATCTGCCGGCCCACGATATTCGCGGTGGTTTCCGCAACCTTCTGGTCGATATCGCTCATCTGCACGCCGGATTCCCGACTGAGCAGGATGAGGCTGCCGATGATTTCGCCGTCCGCTAGGATGGGCGCGACGATCTGCGCGGAATAGGCGTCCGGCCGGTCGTCGTTGGTGACGGGAATCATCTTCATGCCGGAGGACAGGTTCAGCACCTGCATCTGCCGGGACTGGAGGATATTGTCCACCTCCTGGCTGAGCGGCTTCTCCGCATACTCCCGCTTGTTTGCGCCGGATGCGGAAACCACCGCATCCCGGTCGCTGATCAACGCCACATGGCCCAGCGTGCGGTAGAGGGAATCGGTGTAATCCTTGGCGATGGTTGCAATTTCGCCGATCGGGGAATACT
>JAGBAU010000145.1 GCA_017938785.1 Clostridia bacterium | reverse complement strand
ATGCGCAGTCGTTTTCGGGGTTCACTTCGCACTTGCCGTTCTTGGCGCCGCCGCAGGGGCCGTTCACCAGGGACTTTGCACACTTGGTGATGGGGCAGATAGCGCCGGTGTGACCCAGAACGCAGTCGCCGCACATGCGGCACATTTCGTTGAACACGCCAACCTTTTCAACCTGGCCGATGAACACGGTGTTGCTGCCGGGATATACGGGAACATCCTTCAGCTGAGCTGCCAGGGTCTGCACGCCGGAGCCGCAGGCCAGGGACAGAACTGCATCGGGCTTGCCACCCTTGGTGAGCTCCTTCACGGCCTTGCGGACGTGGAAGTTCAGGCAGCTTTCGGTGGGCAGGGCAGTTGCGGTTACGGTGTAACCCTTGGATTCCAGAAGCTTGGTCCACTCAGCGATTTCATCATCGCCGCCGACCTTGCAGGCCAGAGCGCATTCGTGGCAGCCGCAGATGGCAACCTTCTTTGCGCCTTCGAGCATAGCAAGCACTTCTTCAACGGGCTTTCTCTTGGATACAATCACGTTGATTAACCTCCTTGCAATCTGGTACAATTACCGGGCAGTTTTTTCTCTCTCTTCAAGGGGTGATAACCACTCCATTGGATAATATTATTATACAACAAACACAACTGGAAGCAAAGACATTTAAATGAAATTTACAACGATTCAATAAAAATACACAAAACCCCCCGTAATAAACCGATTTCCCATGCAAAAAAGCCCCACAATGCGCCTTTTCTCTTGCACAGGCGGCGTTTCTTTGTTATAATGGTGTTACCAATATGGTATGACCAATTCAAACCTGAGAGGTGCACCATGGAACAGATTATTTTCCGTCCCCGGCTTCATCGTTTCGACAGCTGCGCAAGCTTTGCACAGGCCTTCGGCCTGGGCGAGAGCGATCTGGTTTTCACCAACCGATACATCTTTGAACCCTGCTTCGGCAACCTGAACCTGAAGGTTAACACCATTTTCCAGGAGGAATTCGGCGGCGGCGAACCCACTGACACCATGGTGGACGCCATCATCTCGGCGGCAAGCAAGTTCGACTACAAACGCATCATCGCCATCGGCGGCGGCACGGTGATCGACATCGCCAAGGTTCTGGCCGTCACCACCGGCGAGAGCGTGGATTCCCTCTATGACAACAAGGATAACCTCAAGAAGCAGCATGCGCTGGTCATCGTGCCCACCACCTGCGGCACCGGCAGCGAAGTGACCAACCTGGCCATCATCAACCGCACCCGCATGGGCGTGAAGATGGGTCTGGGCAGCGAGGAAATGTACGCCAACGACGCCGTTCTGATTCCCGAGCTGCTGCGCAGCCTGCCCTTCCCCGTGTTCGCCACCAGCTCCATCGACGCGCTGGTGCACGCCGTGGAATCTGCGCTGAGCCCGCTGGCCACTCCCTACACCAGGCTGTTCAGCTACAAGGCCATTGAGATGATCGTGGAATCCTATCTCAAGCTGGTCAAGCAGGGCCGCGAAACCCTGCCCGAACTGCTGGAGGATTTCCTGATCGCCAGCAACTATGCAGGCCTGGCCTTCGGCACCGCCGGCTGCGCAGCCGTGCATGCCCTGAGCTATCCCCTGGGCGGCGCTTACCATGTGCCCCACGGCGAGAGCAACTATGCCCTGTTCACCGGCGTTCTGAAGAACTACATGGAGATCAAGGCTGACGGCGAAATCGCCATCCTGAATGAGAAGCTTGCCTCCCTGCTGGATTGCGAAGTGGCAAACGTGTACGACGCCCTGGAGGAGCTGCTCAACCAGGTGCTGCCCAAGAAACCGCTGCACGAATACGGCGTGACCGAGGAGGACCTGGACACCTTCACCGACAGCGTAATGACCACCCAGGGCCGCCTGATGGCCAAGAACTTCACCCCCCTGGACCGCGACCGGGTGTATAAGATTTACCGCGAGCTTTGGTAAGACAAAAGAGGATGTACTTAAAGTACATCCTCTTTTTTATACAGTTCCTCGGCCAGAGCCCGCATCTTCTCTGCCTCCACCTTGCAGACCTTACGGTCATAGGTGTACAGGCCGTTGATTTCGTCCTCTACGTCGCTCAGCTGGGTAATGATGCATCCGCACAGACCCTCCGGTATGGCCGGAAGCACCATCTTGCGGTACATGTTCACGATGCGCTGCGTGAATTCGGCGATGGAGCGGCACTTGCCGTAGCCATACTGGGCTTCGCCGAAGGTGTGACCCTTCACAAACAGCGAATAGCCGCCGCATTCAGAAAGCAGCATGGGCCGGATTTTGGGCCTGAGCTTCACGGTGCGGAAGTAGATGTGCTCGCTGTCGAAGTCGCTGTCATGCTGGGCAAACCAGCCGGAGGTGGCATCGTAGAGACGGGTGGGATCGAGGGCCTTGAGTTTCCGGTAGACCTCGTCCGCCCGGAACTGGCCCCAGCTTTCGTTGAAAATGGTATAGGATACCAAGCTGGGATAGTTGTACAGGTGGCGGATGGTTCCCTCACTGTGGCGGATGAAGAACTCCTGGCGGAAGCCCATCCTGACCCGGTCGTCCCGGCGGCACTTGAAACCCACGGTGGGCAGCGCAGTGTTCCAGATGAAATTATAGGGGCCGCTGTTGACCATATCCTGCATCACCAGCATGCCCAGCCGGTCACAGGCGGCATAGAAGCAGGCGGGTTCCACCTTCACGTGCTTGCGCAGCAGGTTGAAGCCCAGTTCCTTCATGCGCAGGATATTGCGCTCGAATTCACTTTCATCGGCAGGCAGGAAGATGCCCTCCGGGAAGTAACCCTGGTCCAGCACGCCGTGAATGAAGATGGGTTCGCCGTTCAGGCAGATGCGGTTTTTGCCGCGTTTCTGCTCAATGGTGATGGTACGCAGGGCGAAATAGGACTGCACCCTGTCCTCCCCGGCCGTGATGGTCACGGGATAGAGATGGGGCGTTTCCGGCGTCCAAAGCTTGGGATTCGGGATTTCGACGCGCCCGGTTCTGCGGATGGTTTGGGCGATGGTCTCCCCTTCCCCCGTCTGCACGCGGATTTCGCATGCCTCCACGCCCTCGACCTCCACGTTCACGCCGGTCAGGTCGGGTGTGAAGCGAACGTTTTGGATATAACGCTCAGGCACAGCTTCCAGCCACACGCTCTGCCAGATGCCGCTGACGGGAGTGTACCACATGCCGCCGCGCTTGTTGGTCTGCTTGCCGTAGGGGTAGTCGCGGTTCAGGGTATCCTGCGCATCCACTTCAATGAGGTTCAGACCGGGCAGCAGGGCATTGGTCACATCAAAGGTGAAGGGCAGGTAGCCGCCCGCATGCTTGCCGATGAAGGTTTTGTTGACGCGCACCTCGGCGATCTGGTCCACAGCACCGAAGTGCAGCAATCACGACCACCGGCTTAGCCGGTGGTATGATTAGGCCCTAGAAGGGCCCAGTACTAGCGAAGCGCCTCAAGGCGCATCGAACGGTCTGCCAACCGCTTAATCGTTCACGGGCAGCCCCTCAAGGGGCTGCTCTTACTTT
>JAGBAU010000144.1 GCA_017938785.1 Clostridia bacterium | reverse complement strand
CGCCACAGGCAACCAGGCCAATAACCATGACCAGAGCCAGCAGCAGAGCAATAAGCTTCTTCATTTTGTTTCCTCCTAAAAGATTGGATGATATTTATAACCTCCGTTAAAAACGGAAATTACCGAAATAGTTGTGTGATCCTTCGCCGTAAGGCATGCCCGAAAAAACGGGGGAGAAGAATCACTTCAATAATTATAACAATTTAAGGGAAAAAGTCAAGATTCCTACAGGAACTAGGGTAAAAATAGCGGTTTCACCAAAAAGGATGTGCGCTGTTTAGATAAAATGACAATATCCTAATGATTGTTATCAATCCAGGTGATAAACCTCGGTCATACCGGACCAAAATTCACCTTCAGCGCGGTCGGACAGGGGCTCCATCAGGGGTTTAACGATATCCCACCACTTCTGAGTCGTGGGGTCGGCGGCCATCTTAGCCATGTCAGCTTCAAAATCATCACCTACGTATTCATAGTAAGCGAACAGATAATCACCGCGGCTGTAGATGGAGTAGTTCTGTGTGTTGCACTCCTTGATCATCTCGTTGACGCCGGGCAGGGGATTGGCATGCCAATCAATATAGGCCTGCTTACCTTCGGGCTTGACCCGGATCATTTCACCGATGCGCTTCATGGAAATGCCTCCTTAATAAACCTTGTTGGTCTCCGCAAACATTGCTTCGATGTTCTTGGGAGGAACGTCGGACTGGACAGCTTCGTGACTGGGGGAGATGATCAGGCCGGTGGGGAAGATCTCGCGCAGTTCCTTAACCTTAGCCATGACCTGCTCGGGAGTACCGTTCGGCAGCAGCTCCTGGGTGTCAACGCCGCCGCAGAAGGCCACCTGACCTTCGAACTTGGCCTTCAGATTCTCCGGCTGCATACCGTGAGCCAGTGCCTGAATGGGATGAATGATATCCACACCGGCTTCGATCAGCAGGGGAATGGCTTCCACGATGGAGCCGCAGGAGTGGTACAGAACCTTGACACCGTAGCTGTGGGCGATGTCGATGAGCTTCTTGGCGCCGGGGATGACAAACTCCGACACCAGCTTGGGGGAGATCATCAGGCTGCGCTGGGAGCCGATATCATCGCCGATCAGAATGGCGTGAACCTTGCCCTTGGTGGCTTCCAGGAAGATCTTCAGAGCCTTCTCGTAGAATGCCACGATATGGTCGTCCACATAGTGAACCAGCTCGGGCTCGGCCACCATGTTCATCAGGGCAGTCTGCATACCGAAGGCGGCGCAGGTGTCCTGGAAGTGGCAGGCCCACATCATGCCCATAACGGTCTTGCCCTCGGGAGCCTCGTCCACCAGCTGGCGGCACAGCTCGGGATCAATGTACTTTTCGGGATCGGGCCAGGGGAAGTTAATGGCTTCGGCGTCCTCCACGTCCTCGCAGTCGCAGAAGCAGCCGTCGGCGGTCAGGGTGCGGGGCTCCACGTCCACGTTGGAGCCGTTCATGTACCAGTCAAAGGTGGCGAAAATGGCGTTGCAGGTGGGGGAGTGGTAGGGAATCTCCACAGCATAGAAATCGTCGCCGCAGATCTTTTTCAGTTCTTTGATATCGGCGACCTTGTAGTACTCGCACAGCTTCTCAGCGGCGGCGGGAGTGGGATCGCCCAGCCAGCAGGCGGGACGGTCAACGGGCTTGCGGTCGATTGTGGCATAGAAGCGTTCGATACTGTTCATATTGTAGGTCTCCTTCGGAAGAAATATGGTTTAGTTTCTTATGTTCATACTAACACAAATCATTTTCTGACGCAAGGCAAACGTTGTATTTTGGTGTTTTCGACGTATTTTTTGGACTTTTTTTGTAAAATATGACAGGGCCACGGGCCACGCGGTTCAGCAGGATGTAGAATGAAAAAAACTTCTGTTCCTGCAATCTGCGGGAAGTGCCGGACGCATGGATTTTCAGGTTGGTATTCCGGGGAAAGCTGTGATAGAATGGTAAAAGATAATCGGAAGGAGGCTTCGGTATGGAACTGCGGCAATTGAAGTATTTTCTGGCAGTGGCAGACGCCCGGAGCTTCGTCGGCGCGGCGGGAGCCTTGTTTGTCTCCCGGCAGGCCGTCAGTAAGGCCGTGGGGCAGTTGGAGGAGGAACTGGGCGTGGAACTGTTCGTCCGGGATTCCAGCGGTGCGTTTCTGACGCCGGCGGGACTGATGTTTTATGACCGGGTTCGCGGCAGCGTCATGGAACTGGAACGGGGTCACACGGAGATGCGGCGGTTTGGCCCCCGGTATTTGCAGCGTGTCCGGGTGGTTCTGGGACTGGGAATCCTGCAGATGTACGAAATGTCCCTGCAAAGCTTCCGCATGGAGCAGGAAAATCTGGCGCTGGAATACGCCGAATGCCCGGAGGCCGAGTGTTTTGCCGCCCTGCGGGAGCATCAGGCGGATCTTGCGGTTTGCGCCGGACAGCCGCAGGGCTCGGAGTTTTCCTCCCAGCTTTTGGCCCGGTCGCCCTATGGCGTCCTGCTGCGGGGAAATGAGGCGCTGAATCTGGAGGAAGCGCTGGAGTTGGGCGATCTGAGCTGGATTCCCCTGGCGGGTTTGCGGGATGGGGCCACGGAGACCCTGGGTCATCGCTACGGCCTGCAGTTTCAGTATACGGGCTACGACCTGTATCGGCTGTTTGCCCTGACCAGAGAGGGAATGTGCGCGCTGCTGCTTCCCAAGTGTCAGGTGCCCACGGGCATGAAGGATCTGCAGTGGCTGCCGCTGTCAGACGTGGAGGACTGGAAGCTCTACGGCGTCTGCCTGCGGTCACAGGAAAACAACGTGCTGTATCACACCACCATTGACGAGCTGCAAAGCGAAGTGTTTCGGAAATTTGACAATGCTTAGGAGGACGCCAGATGCGTGACTATACTGTCCGGGGTCTGCCGGAAGGCCGTGTG
>JAGBAU010000143.1 GCA_017938785.1 Clostridia bacterium | reverse complement strand
GCCTTCGTAACGGAATACCTGGGTGCGGACTATGATTTCATCGCCCGCAGCGATGCGAAGTACGGCAGCTACATTGCAGGCGTGCGCAGGGACAGCGCACCGGAATTGCCGGAGGATGCGTATGCATCCATCGGCGGTACCTTCCATTCTCAGTTGTTCCAGGTCCTGGACCATGCAGGCAACGTCTATTATGATTTCATCCTCGGCGACAGAGTACAGATCAGCGCATACGACGGAGTTGAGCATCTCATCATCCATCTTGATGAGAATCAGCCGCAATACATACCCTTCGCGCCGCGCGGCAATATTATGTTCACCGCCGCAGACGCCAAGCTCCGCGCGCAGATGGTCTATGCCCGGGAACACGGCTTTTCCGCCCGGAATAAAAACTGTCCCCAGCTGTGTATGTATCTGCACAGCATCGACACCTGGCGCGCAGGCGCAACGGACCAGCCCTATGCGTTCTATCTGGACATTGATCTGCCGGAAGATCTGATGGGCGAAAGCTTCCTGGAAGAGGATGAACTGATTCAGTTTACCCGCATTCCCATTGGACTGTACGTCCGGGAATATGGAGATTCCCTCAACGAATGTGATCTTGTGGTTTCCCCAAGCGGCATGAAAGCCGTGGAAACCAATGATCCCCACCGGCTGTATGAAGCCGGGCCGGGCTACGATACGTTGGTAAACCTTGCGACTGAAGTGCTGGGCTACCGCCCCGGCGAAGCGGATTTCCTGGGCAAGGACAGCGTCCGCGCCACGCTGGAATGGCAGGACGGCTCCGTGTGCATCGAAGACCCCGGCAAGCTGGATAAGCTGGACGCCATGTTCAGCAGGGCGGATTTTACCGTGGGCAACGTAAACTGCCCCTCCCCCTGCTTCCTCACCATGGAATATGCGGACGGAAGCAGCGCCAGCATGGCTGTGGCCATCAATTCCTTCGACCTGTTCTTCTACAACGGCCTGTACTTCACCGCAGGAGACGGAGAACTGCTCGAGTTGTTCAATCTTGAAGAAGAAAAAATGAATCTCAAACTGTTTGGAGGATAAACCATGTTTAAGGATAAGGTAGCCGTCATCACCGGCGGCGCAAGCGGCATCGGCGCATGCATCGCCCGGATGTTCCGGGAGCAGGGCGCAAAGGTGTGCATCATCGATGTGAAGCCCGGCGACCACTTCGTGGGTGATATTTCCGATCCGAAGGCACTGGAAGCCTTCGCCGCACAGGTCATCGCCGAACACGGCCATGTGGATTACATCGTCAACAATGCCCTGCCCATCATGAAGGGCATCGATGCGTGCAGCTGGGAGGAATTCAACTATGCCCTGCAGGTGGGCGTAAGTGCTCCTTTCTACCTCACCAAACTGCTCATGCCCCGCTTGGCAGAGGGTGCGGCCATCGTGAACATCTCCTCCTCCCGCGACCGCATGAGCCAGCCCCAGACCGAGAGCTACACCGCGGCCAAGGGCGGCATCGCAGCCCTCACCCACGCGCTGGCGGTGAGCCTGGCGGGCAAGGCGAGGGTCAACTCCATCTCGCCCGGCTGGATCGACACCACCAGCACCACCTTCACCGGTCCGGACGCCACTCAGCAGCCCGCAGGACGCGTAGGCAAGCCGGAGGACATCGCCAACATGGTTCTCTTCCTGTGCAGCGAAAAGGCAGGCTTCATCACCGGCGAAAACATCTGCATCGACGGCGGCATGACGAAGCTCATGATCTACCACAACGACTACGGCTGGTCCATGAAGGAATGACAAAAAGGCAGGATAAATATCCTGCCTTTTTCTTATACCCTCTGAACCACCTTTTCCGGCAGCCGTCCCACCTGGGTATTGTCCTCGGTGCGGCAGCGCAGTTCGGGAATGGGGTTTTCGTCCACCTCGAAGCGGTAATCCTGACCGTTGCGGCGGATATACTCCTCGATGACCACGTGGCTCATCACATTGTCCACGGGGATGTTTACCTGGTTCTGGTAATCCTGGAAGGTGCCGTTCTTTGTTTCGCACACATCCACATAATCCTCCCGCTGGGCGGTCAGGTTCACGGTGCCGCCCAGAACGCAGCGCACGTAATCGATGTTGCTCTCCAGCACCAGCGGCGCGGGGAAACAGCCGTCGGGGATGACCTGCTGCCATTCCTTGCCCTCGTATTCCTTGAGCAGGTTCTGGGCGATGTGCAGGTGCATCAGCTCCTGCTGGAGCATGAAATCCCAAACATCCTTGATGTGACGGTCGGTTTCGGTTTCGTAGCAGCTCCAGTACAGGTAGCATTCGGTGAACTGGTGCACCAGCAGGTTTTCCAGCCAGCTCAGGGTGGGATTGAGCAGACTGCCGTACTGGCTGACGTGCTGTTCCTCGATCATGCCGATTTCCTGATACAGGCGGCGGCCCGCCTCATCCGGCCAGAGTGCCGCGGTGTTCATATAGTAGTTCATGGTCTGCTGTTCGGCGGCGGTGATGATGTTGGCTGCCAGCAGGTCCATAGTCGCCGGCTTGGGATTGGTCATGGCATAACGGATGGAATCGTAGGGATGGCGGTGATGGGCAATGGTGGGGCGGCCGGGCATGATTTCCGTATAGCGGCCCACCAGCTCTTCCGCCTTTTCGCCGGTCTGCATATCCAGGTAATCCGCATAGCGGTAGAGGTGGTCGAAGTCCTCCAGCAGGGCGAAATCCAGGGCGTTTTTCACGTTTACGTCGCAAACGCGCTTGGCCAGATGTGCGGTCAGGTCCACAGCCAGCTGTTCATAGCCGATGGTATGCTCAAGGGCTGTCTCGTCGCAGGGCTTCAGGTGGGTGAGCAGCTTCTGCTGCTGTTGTTCGCTGCGGCGAATCAGCGCAATCTGGCGGCGCAATTCATTATCACAGGTGTTCCGGGAAAACTGGTGGGAGAACCACACGCTTTCGAATTCCGTACCGTTCATCAGAATCACACGGGTGCGGGTATAGGGATCCACACACCTCTTATCGTAGGGCTCGGCCCACATCTTTTCCCAGTCGATGATCAGTTCTGCCCGCTTTGCGGGTTTCATTTCAAATGGATTCATTTTGCATCCCTCCTTGCGCAGTTTATTCTGTGCGCGGTCGAAAGATTTCATTCCCGGAAGAATTCTATGGGAAACAAGATGAAATCATGCAATTTAGCGGCTCTTTCCGTTCTTGCTTTTCTTCTATCGCTATGCTAAACTGGAAAAAAATGTATCCTGAGAGGAGCTTTTACGCATGCAAAAAACCGCATCCCGGCGCGCCCTCCAAATCCTCACCGTGAGCCTTCTTTTGATCGTTTGCGGCTATTCCATGAGCTTCAACATCCTGAGCAACACCATGGACCCACTGATCGGCGAATTCCAGCTCACCGGCGCAGCCCAGGGCCTGATGACCAGCATGATGAACCTGGGCAGCATGATTCCGCTGCTGATCCTTCCCCTGCTGCAGGGCCGCGTACATAAGATCTGGCTGATCCTGGGCGCCAGCGCGCTGCAGACGGCCATGCTGCTGCTCACCGGCGCATCCGGCAATTTTGCCATGCTGCTCACCGCATGCATACTGCTGGGCGCAGGCAACAACACCACCGACAGCTGCGTCAATTCCTACATGGTGGATTTGCATCCCGAAAACCGTGCAAGCTGCCTGGGCCTGCTGCACGGCTTCTATGGCATTGGCGGCCTGCTCACCCCTGTGCTGGTGAGCTACGTCCTTGGAAAATCCGGCTGGAGGGCCAGCTACTATGTGGCCGGCGGCATCTTCGCCGTCATCTGCCTGCTGTTTGCCATCGTGGGCAGCCGCAGCAGCAAGGGTTCCAACGCCGTTCAGGCCGCAAAGGAAGCTCCCTTTACCAGGGCCATGTTTGCAGAATACTTGCGCACCCCCCGCAATGTCCTCTTCCTGATCGCAGGCGCGCTATACGCCGCAGCCCAGCTGGGTCTGCTGGGATGGATTGTGCGCTATACCACCGTACAGTTCAATGATCCGCAGACCGGTTCCCTGTGCCTGAGCGCCTATTGGATCTGCGTAACCATCTGCCGCCTGGTCACTCCCCGCCTGCCCTTCAAGCCGGGCAGGATGCTGATCGTCGGCGCACTGGGCGCAGGCGTATTCCACATACTGGGGCTCATCACCGGCAGCGCCGTGGGCATGTTGATTGCATCCGCCCTCATCGGCCTGATCAGCGGCCAGTGGATTCCCGTAATGCTGTCCGAAGCCACCATCGGCAATGAGGACCGCACCTCCCTGATCACCTCCGGCGTATACCTGATCATGGGCCTGGCCCGCATGCTGATTCCGCTGGGCATGGGCGCCGTGAGCACCGCTTCCCTGGTGGGCGCCATGCTGCTGCCCGCCGCAGCCGCCCTGCTGTGCGCACTGTTCAGCTACCTGGCCGTCCGCTGCAAGTAATCCGGAGGAAAACATGTACGAACTCGTTCAAATCAGCAAAAGCTGCCATTACATCAACTGCCCGGCCAAGATCGGCGTATACCACGCCGGGGATAACCAGGTTTACCTCATCGATAGCGGCAGCGATAAGGAAGCCGGCCGCAAGGTGCGCCAGATTCTGGATAAAAACGGCTGGCAGCTCAAGGGTATCCTGACCACCCATTCCAACGCGGACCACATCGGCGGAAACCACTACCTGCAAGCGCAGACCGGCTGCCGCGTGTTCTCCGGCGGCATCGAGGCGGCCTTCACCGCCCATACCATCCTGGAACCCGCCTTCCTGTTCGGCGGCTATCCCTGCAAGGAGCTGCGCCACAAATTCCTGCTGGCCCAGGAGAGCGAAGTGACGCCCTTCTCCCACCCGGATTTCCCTGAGGATGTAGAAATCATTCCCCTGCCCGGCCATTATTTCGATATGGTGGGCTTCCGCATGCCCGACGGCTGCGTATTCCTGGCGGACTGCATCTCAAGCCGGGCAACGCTGGAGAAATATGCTGTATCCTTCATTTACGATGTGCAGGCCTACCTGGACACCCTGGACATGGTGGAAAGGCTGGAAGCCCCCATCTTCGTGCCCGCCCACGCAGATGCATCCGCTGACCTGAAGGAACTGATCGGATTCAACCGGGATAAGGTACACGAGGTGGCCGAAGTCCTGCTGGACATCTGCACGCAGCCCCTGAACTTTGAAGCCATCCTGCAGAAGCTGTTCGAGCACTATGATCTCACCATGACCATGCAGCAGTATGTGCTGGTGGGCAGCACGGTGAAATCCTACCTGTCCTGGCTGAAGGACAGCGGACGCATGACCCTGGAGATTCAGGATAACCTCGTCCTCTGGAAAACGGTATGAAAAAGGAGCATCCTTAAAGGATGCTCCTTTTTCAATCTGCCCTTTTCCAGATCCAAAGTGTATACAGGAGGGGAACAACCGTCAATGCGGCGGCAACGGCAAGCTCTGCCGTATATCCCCTCTCCACCGCGAAAACGCTGAGCATGTTCACCGCG
>JAGBAU010000142.1 GCA_017938785.1 Clostridia bacterium | reverse complement strand
GCCCATATACATGATCTCTTCGGTGATTTCCAGCCCCAGCTTCCTTTGCAGGTTCAGGGAAGGGGTGTTCTCCACGTTCACCTGGCAGTAGGGGATGTTGCCCCTCTTCACGCAGAAGCGGATAATGTGCTTCTCCAGCGCCGCGCCGTAGCCCCTGCCCCGCTGGTTGGGGAAGACCTCCAGCAGGCCGAAACAGCCCTCCGGGTGCAGGCCCACGAAGCCCACATCCTGACCGTATGCGTCCTCGGCAAAGAAGATTTCGCCCTTGTCCCGGTGGCGCTGCATCTCCTCCGGCGTGTCCATGTGGTAGACGTCCATGATGCGCGCAAACTGGCGGTCGTCGGGCGCTGTGATGCGCAGCCGGGGATCCGGTTCCGGCGGAGTTGCCTTCATCCAGGCCGCCTGGCGGCAGTACATGCCGTTGTCCAGATGAAAGCGCTCCAGCAGCGGCGCGAAATCCGCGTTCAGCAGCATGATGAAATAGGGATCATGCACCTTTGCGAGCAATGCTTCCGCCGCTCCGGCACTGTCTGCGCCCAGCAGGTGAAACCGGGCGGTGGGGCAGTAGGCCAGCACGCCGTGGGGGTTTTCTTCTACAATATCGGCCAGTCCCAGCCGAACGGGTTCGGTGATGCCCAGGTGCAGCAGGGGATTCTTCTCAAATTCAGGATAAATGTGCATATGTTCCTCACAGTTCGCTCTGGAAGCTCACGGCCTTGCCTAGGATGCGTATGCTGTCGCATTCATCGAAGGTGAACACCATGGGCGCGTATTTGCTGTTCATGGGTATCAGCTGCAGGCCGTTTTTGATGTGGTATACCCGCTTCAGCGTGGCTTCGTTATCCAGCAGCACTGCGGCGATTTCGCCGTCGTCCACATCCTCCTGGCTGCGGATAAACACGATGTCGCCGTCGTGGATGCGGGCATCGATCATGCTGTCGCCGCGCACCCGCAGGGCAAAGTCGCCCTTGGTGGAATCATCGCAGGAGATGATCTCCATCTGTTCGTCCGCATAGATGGGCAGGCCGGCGGCGATTTCGCCCATCAGCGGCATGCGGTGGCTGCGCACGGGCAGGATGTCCCCGGCGTTGCGCAGGCCGTGCAGGGAGAGTTCATCCTCCGTGCGGGAATAGAAGACCTCCACCGGATAGCCCAGCGCCCCGGCGATTTTGCGCAGGGTATCGCCCCGGGGATTGGCGGTTTCACCGTTGAGCAGCTTGTTCAGCGTGCCCTTCGGTACGCCGGAGCGCCTGGAGAGCTGCTCCGTGGTTAAACCGTTTTCGGTTTTCAGCCGGGCCAGAATGTGCCGGATCTCCATATGATCATATCCTTTCGGTCGGGGTGTCTGCCATCAGTATAGCCGATTTTTACCCGTTTGGCAAGCAAAAAATAACCGAATGCGGTAAATGTACTGTTTTATCATCTTGACAATACCCGTTTGTGGGGATATAATGCGTATATAACCGAAAACGGTTAATTGCCTATGATTTGTGGAGGTGAAAACCATGCAGCAGAGAGCTGGAAGGCTGACGGATCGTCAGCGGAAATTTGCGGAACTCTATCTTCAACTGGGAAACGCTTCGGAGGCGGCGGTACAGGCGGGCTTCAAGCGCAGCTACGCCCAGGCGGCCAAGCGGCAGCCCGCCGTACAGGCCTATATGCAGCAGCGGCTGCGGCACACGCAGCGGGAGGATATTGCCTCCACCGAGGAGGTGCTGGCCTTCCTGACGGATGTGATGCGCGGCGCCTACGAAGGCGAACAGCCGAAGAAGAATTCCTCGCCGAGGATGCGTGCAGCGGCCATGCTGGGCAAGCGGCTGGGCCTGTTCACGGATGTGGACAGTGTGCTCCTGTCCCGGGAGGATGCGGACAAAAAGAAACCCCATCTCAATTAAGATGGGGTTTTCCTGTGTTATTCCATTTCGCTTACGAAGCAGGCGAGGCGTTTGCAGCCTTCAACGATGTTGGAGCGGCTGGTGGCGTAGCTCAGGCGGGCGAAGTGGTCGTTGCCGAAGGCCAGGCCCGGAACCACGGCCACGCGCTTTTCATTGAGCAGCAGCTCGGCGAACTTGGTGGAGCCGTCAATCACCTGGCCCTTGTAGCTGCGGCCGATGACCTTCTCCAGGTTCATCATGATGTAGAACGCGCCCTTGGGCAGCTTGCAGCTCAGGCCGTCGATTTCGTTGATCATGCGGTGCATCAGGCGGCGGCGCACGTCGTATTCGGTGATCATGGACTTGATGTATTTGTCGCCGCAGGACAGGGCGGTGGCGGCCGCGTACTGGGCGATGGAGTTGGCGTTGGAGGACGCATGGCTCTGGAAGGAGGTCATCGCCTTGATGATCTTCTTGGGGCCTGCGGCGTAGCCGATGCGCCAGCCGGTCATGGCGTAGGATTTGGATACGCCGTTGACGATGATGGTCTGAGCCTTGGCTTCCTCGCTGGTGGAGGCGGGGGAGAAATGCTCCTCCTCATCGTAGATCAGCTTTTCGTAGATTTCGTCGCTGATGATATAGAAGCCGCATTCCACGGCCAGCTTTGCGATATCCTCGATCTCATGGCGGCGGTATACGCAGCCGTTGGGGTTGGAGGGGCTGTTCATGATGATGGCCTTGGTGTTCTCGGTGACGTAGGGGCGCAGCATTTCCGCGGTGACCACGAAGCCGTTATCCTCGCTGCCCTGAACCATGACGGGCGTGCCGCCGGCCATGCGCACCATTTCAGGATAGGATACCCAGCAGGGCGCGGGCAGGAGCACTTCATCACCGGGGTTGATGATGGCGCACAGGGCGGTGTAGATAACCTGCTTGGCGCCGTTGGATACGATGATTTCGGAGGGATTGTATTCCAGGCCGTTGTCGCGGAAGAGCTTGTCGCAGATCTTCTGGCGCAGGTCCATGGTGCCGGAAACGGCGGTATAGCGGGTGATGCCTGCGTCGATGGCAAACTTGCCCGCGTCGTTGATGTATTCAGGGGTGCAGAAATCCGGCTCGCCCACGGAGAAGGGGATCACGTCCATGCCCTCGGCGCGCAGCTTCTTGGCCTGCGTGTCAACAGCCAGGGTTACGGAGGGAGCAATCGCCAGCGTGCGTTCGGAAAGGGTAAGCGGCATAAAATTCAAGTCCTTTCAGGTCCAAAATGGGAATGTACGCCTATTTTATTCGAAGAACGGGGTTCTTGTCATGTTAATTTTCGTGAATTGTTTGTTAAATTTGGCTTCACTTTGGTTCGATGTTGCAAATTTTGCCCGATACAAACCCGAAAAACGGGAAAATTTGCAGGAAATCGAATCAAAATGAATCAAGGATGAATTTGAATGTTTGAGAATTAACTTTAATCGTGCTATACTACACTGTGGCTTTCCATTTATTGAATGAAAGTGCAACAAGCAAAACACCCGGAGGTGCTTTAATCCCCATGGACTTCAAACGTATGTCTGTAGAGGAGATCAAGAAGAATCTGCTCGACAAGCTGGCCAGCAACTATGGCTGCGACATCACCGACGCGACTGATGAACAGCTCTACAAGGCCGTCGCACTTACCGTACGCGATGAAATCATGCAGCGCAGGGCGGACTCCCGCGGCGTGCGCAAGGAAACCGGCTCCAAGAAGGTTTATTACCTGAGCGCCGAATTTCTCGTTGGCCGTTCTCTGTTCTCCAACATGGTCAATCTGGTTAATGAAAAGAACTATAAGCAGGCTCTGGAAGAGCTTGGTATTGACAAGGGTCTGGTTGCCGAGAAGGAACCGGAACCGGGTCTGGGCAACGGCGGTCTGGGCCGCCTGGCCGCCTGCTTCCTGGACGCCCTGTCCTCCCTGGAGCTGCCCGCAATGGGCTGCACCATCCGCTATGAGTACGGCCTGTTCCGCCAGAAGCTGGTGGACGGTTATCAGGTAGAAGTGCCGGATAACTGGCTGGACGAAGGCAACGTATGGGAAATCCCGCGCCCCGCAGAGACCGTTGAAGTGCACTTCGGCGGCCGCGTGGAGGAGTACGAGGATGCATTCGGCCGCATGAACTTCCGCACCGTGGATTCCGTCATGGTTCAGGCTGTTCCCTACGATATTCCCACCGTTGGCTATGATTCCAACATGGTCAACATGCTGCGCACCTGGTCTGCACGCTCCCCCAAGCGTATCGACATGCCCTCCTTCAACCGCGGCCAGTACGTTCAGGCCATGGAAGAGCGCGAGCTTGCCGAGGTCATCTCCAAGGTGCTCTATCCCAATGATGATTCCTGGCAGGGCAAGGAACTGCGCCTGAAGCAGCAGTACTTCTTCTCCAGCGCTTCCGTGCAGTATGCCGTGAACGACTTCCTGAAGGTCTACGGCCCCCAGTGGAACATCTTCGCCGACAAGGTGGCCATCCACATCAACGATACCCATCCCGCAGTCGCCATTCCGGAGCTGATGCGCATCCTGATGGACGAGCATTACCTCGACTGGGATTTCGCCGAGGAAATCTGCCGCAATACCTTCGCCTACACCAACCATACCGTGCTTGCTGAGGCACTGGAAAAGTGGCCGGAGAACCTGTTCCAGCAGACCCTGCCCCGCGTATACATGATCCTGCAGGAGATGAACAAGCGCCTGTGCGACAAGCTCTGGAATGCCTATCCCTATCAGTGGGAGCGCATCGCCAAGATGGCCATCCTGGCTTACAACAAGGTGCACATGGCCAACCTGTGCGTTGCCTACACCCACTCCGTAAACGGCGTTTCCGGCATCCATACCGATATCCTGAAGAAGCAGACCTTCAACGATTATTATGTAATGGAGCCCAGCAAGTTCGTGGCCAT
>JAGBAU010000141.1 GCA_017938785.1 Clostridia bacterium | reverse complement strand
CGCGCATGCATGTACTGCGCGGAGAAGAAATACGAAGCCAAGCTCAACGGCGTATTCAAGGCCACCGTGGACCGCGAGTACAAGAAGCCCGAAATCTTCTCCTACGAGCGCAAGGAAATCCGCACCAGTGGCCTGAACATTGCTCAGCCCCGCGTGCTGATTCCCGTATTCCCCGGCACCAACTGCGAATACGACACCCTGAAGGCCTTTGAAAAGGCCGGCGCCAAGGCAGACGTCATGGTTGTTCGCAACCTGAGCGTCCAGGATGTTGCCGCTTCCGCCGAGGAATTCGCACGCCGCATCGCAAACAGCCAGATCATCTTCATCCCCGGCGGCTTCTCCGGCGGCGACGAACCCGATGGTTCCGGCAAGTTCATCACTGCATTCTTCCGCAATGCAGTTGTAGCAGATGAAGTGGACAAGCTGCTCAAGAACCGCGACGGCCTGATCGGCGGCATCTGCAACGGCTTCCAGGCACTGATCAAGCTGGGCCTGGTTCCCTACGGTGAAATCCGCGAAGCCACCGCAGACGCCCCCACCCTCACCTTCAACCACATCGGCCGCCACCAGAGCCGACTGGTGCACACCCGCGTGGCCTCCAACAAGAGCCCGTGGATGATGTACGCCAACGTGGGCGACGTATTCACCTTCCCCATCTCCCATGGTGAGGGCCGCTTCGTGGCAAGCGAGGAAATGATCAAGCAGCTCTCCGCCAACGGCCAGATCGCTTCCCAGTATGTAAACCTCGACGGCGAGCCCACCATGGACATCCTCTACTGCCCCAACGGCAGCGTCGAGGCCATTGAAGGCATCACCAGCCCCGATGGCCGCGTATTCGGCCGCATGGGCCATGCAGAGCGCACCGGCGAAATGCTGTACCAGAACGTGCAGCTTCCCTGGGACACCGGCATGTTCCGCGGCGCTGTGGATTACTTCCGCAAGTAAACATAAAATCAGAGGGTATGGCAAAATACCATACCCTCTGTCATTATCTTGCTTTCAAGCAATAACAAAAAAATCCCCTTGCGGGGATTTTTTTGTATCAGCCTTATTCCACTACGATAGAATCGTCAGGGGTGCTGTTTTCGGGAGTCTCAGGAATTACAGGCTCCATGGGCAGGGAGGGAGCCACGAAGCCGCCGCCTGCAACGCACTTGCCCTTGCCATGACGGTCGCCGTCGCAGCGCAGGTCACCGCAGTAGTCGCAGCGATAGTGGTCATCCTTATCATAGTTCTCTACGACGCAGGCACGATGATTGCGCTTGCCGCAGGGAGTGGTGTGGTTGCCGTTGTCCTTGAAGCACCATGCGTTGCCGCAGGCGATGCAGGTGGTGTGGCTGCCGGAATCCTCGCAGGCATAGGTCTTGCCACAGGATTCGCACTCATGGGTGGCAACGCCGGCCTGGCAGATGCGATGGGGATTCTCGTTTGCGCAGAACTCGTCCAGAACGGTTTCATGATCCTGACCGTCGCAAACATAGTGGCCCTCAGCGCCGCAAACGGCGATCTGAACGTGGGCGGTGTATTCTTCAGCGCTGGTGTATTCGGCACCGCAGCCGGGGCACAGTGCAGCTTCAACAACAACATTGATTTCGATTTCTTCGGTGGTAACCTTTTCCACATCCTCGGAAACGGTCTTTTCTTCGCGGCGGGTAACCAGCTGGCCTTCCGCATTGGTATCGCGAACGATTTCATATACGGTATCTTCCACGGTTTCCACGGTGGTGGTGGTCACGGTTGCGGTGATGACGGCTTCACCCGCGTTCAGGGCGGTGGCAACGCCGTTTGCATCAACGGTCACGATGGTCTCGTCGGAAGAAGCCCAAACAGTCTCGGCATTTTCAGCCTGGGCAGCCTCAACAACCAGTTCCATGGTCTCAGCCAGGGCGATCACGGTTGCTTCGGTTTCTACAGTTTCTGCAACTGCGCCGGTCATCACGAACAGAACCAGGCACAGGATGGCAGCGGTCATTTTCTTCATTCTTGTTCCCTCCAGAATTTTGTACCGAAAGATTATAGCATGCAGATGTGATGTTCTGCATGCTATAACAAAAAACTTTTGGTTAACTATTGATTCTCAGCGATTGATCATTTCCCCAGCCAGGGCCTTCACGTTCTTGCCCACCAGTGCCAAAGCATTCTCTGCGGACAGGATGGAGCGCATCAATTCGTTGGTTTCCTCGAAGCTGATGGCGTTCACGCGCTCAATGACCTCGCTCTCGGTGCGGGTTTCATTCATCAGCAGCATGCGGCGGCCATTACTCTGCATACGACTGGAGGTGGACTCGCTGCCCAGGATGATGCTGGCCTTAAGCTGCTCGCGGGCCATATCGAATTCTGCGCGGGTCAAACCTTCGCGACAAATCTTGCGGGTTTCCTCCAGAATCTGGTCGTGCACAGCCACGGCGGTATCCGGGTTGGTGGCTGCATAGACAGAAAGCATGCCGCAATCGGTATAGGCGTTGGGATAGCTGTACACGGTATAGGCCATGCCGCTCTCCTCGCGAATCTTCTGGAACAGGCGGGACGACATGGCGCCGCCGTACACGCTGTTGAAGATGGAAAGCTCATAGTTCTTCTTATCGCCCAGCTTGAGTCCGGGGAAACCCAGGCAGATGTGTACCTGCTCGATGTCCTTTTCCCGGGTAAGCGTTGTGGGCGCTGCGGTCTGGGTATCGCACTTCTTCTCGCGCAGACCTTCCATCTTCCAGGAGCCAAGATTTGCCGCCAGAAGCTCCTGCACGCGCGCCCAGTCATAGTTTCCGGCAATGGAGAACACGGCGTTCTGGGGCCTGTACAGGCTCTCCCAGTACTTCACCAAGTCGTCTCTACAATAGCCGTTGATGGCCTTTTCCGTGCCCAGGATGGGGCGGGCGATGGGCTGGTCGCCGAAATGGGCGAGCATCAGCAGCTCATGCACCACGTCCTCGGGGGTATCCTCGGCCATGGAGATTTCCTCCAGCACGACGCCCTTCTCCTTCTCCAGCTCCTTCGCATCAAAGGTAGGATTCACCGCCAGGTCGCACACCACATCGGTGGCCAGGGGCAGGTGCTCATCCACAGTCTTGGCGTAGAAGCAGGTGCACTCCTTGGAGGTGAAGGCGTTCAGCTGGCCGCCGACCGCATCCATTTCCTCGGCAATCTGCCGGGCAGTGCGCTTGCCGGTTCCCTTGAATACCATGTGCTCAATGAAATGGCTGATACCGGCCTCATCTGCATATTCATACTGGGAGCCGGTGCCAATCCAAAGACCCACGGATACGGAGCGGAAGTGCGGAATGCGCTCTCCCACCACGCGCAGGCCATTGGGCATCGTCATAAGATCAAAAGGCATAGATTTCTCCTCTATAAACGAATTGGGCATACTCAGTATGCCCAATCCTGATCATTTACATGTTTTGCTTTTGCGATTAGTCGCGGTTGCGGCGCGGACCACGATCGCCGCCGCGGCCACCACGCTCGCCATCGCGACGCGGAGGACGACGAACCGGCATGGATTCATCGGCGTACTCGATGTCGGTGCGCAGCAGGTTGATGCGGCCCTGAGCGTCGATCTCAGCGATCTTGCAGGGTACGGTGTCGCCAATGTTCATGACGTCTTCAACCTTTTCAACGCGCTCGTTGGCCATCTTGGAGATGTGCAGCATGCCGTCCTTGCCGGGAGCATACTCGATGAATGCGCCGAAGGTCATGATGCGGACGACCTTGCCCAGGAAGGTGTCGCCGACCTGAGGATCCTTGGCGATGCCTTCGATGATCTGGCGGGCACGCTTTGCGGCCTCGGCATCTTCGGTAGCGATGAATACGGAACCATCGTCTTCGATGTCGATCTTAACACCGGTCTCTTCGATGATCTTGTTGATGGT
>JAGBAU010000011.1 GCA_017938785.1 Clostridia bacterium | reverse complement strand
GTGGTGCGGTGATAGCGGGGATACTCTACATCGCGTCCGGTCATATGGTAGGCCAGCTTCTTCTGGTCCAGCTCTGCCGAATCAAAATCCCCCACCTTCCTGCCGTCGCGGAAGATGGTGATCTTGTCCGCTACTCGGAACACTTCGTCCAGCTTATGACTGATGAATACGATGGCCAGGCCTTCATGCTTGAGCTCCTCGACCACCTTCAGCAGATTATCCACCTCCTGACGGGTCAGCGCCGTGGTGGGCTCATCCATGAACAGCAGCTTCGCATCCTGCGCCAGCGCACGACAGATTGCGGTCAGCTGACGGTTGGCCATGGAGGTTTCGATCATCGTGGCGTTCAGATCCAGGGATACGCCGATGCGATCGATCTGCTCCTGGGCGATGCGGTACACTTCCTTCCAATCCACCAGCTTCTTGCCGGACTGGCGGATCTTATTGATGGCGATATTTTCCGCAACCGTCATATGATCGAAGAGCGAAAGATCCTGATAAATAACCTGAACACCCTCGTTCATGGCCTGGGTGGGCGTCAGACGGGTATATTTGTTTCCATTGAGACAGATCTCACCACGATCACAGGTGTACACGCCCGAAACGGTCTTGACAAAGGTGGATTTGCCCGAGCCGTTTTCGCCCGCGAGGCAGTGAATCTCACCTTTGCGGATCTCAACACTCACATCGTCGAGAGCCTGTACACCGACAAACGCCTTACTGATATGTTCGGCGCGCAGGATGATTTCCGACATGTTTTTCCCTCCATTTGCGAAATACTGCCCGACCGAAGTCGGGCAGCACGCACTTAAATGATTCGCTGAAGATTAGAAGTTGAACTCGTCAATGTTCTCAGCGGTGAATACCAGGGGAGCATAGCCGTAGGCGATGGTGCCGTCAACGGTAACAGACTCATAACCGGTGATCTTCAGATCAGCGCCGGTTGCAACGCCCTGGCCGGAAGCCAGCAGGTAAGCTGCGTAGCAGGTTGCATAGCCGGCATCTGCGGGACGCCATGCCTGGCCGTGAGCCATGGAGCCGTCCTTGATGTAGGTGGCGGACATGGAGGGAATTGCCAGGGATACAACCTTGATATCCTCGCGGCCCTTATCCTTGATGGCCTGGGAGATGCCGCCGCCGTGTGCGGAGCAGTCGAAGATAGCGGTCAGGTTGGGATAGGCCTTGAGCAGCTCAACGGTCTTGTCATAGGCGCCTTCGATGCTGTTGCCATCCTCGTAGGGTTCAGCTGCAACGTTTACCATCTCGGGGGCTGCTTCTGCGATGTATTCAACAGCAGCATTGTACCATGCCATGTGGGTATCCATGGTCAGGCCGCCAACGAAGCCGGCATATTCGCCCTTGCCGCCGGTGGAGGTGACGATTGCTTCGCCCAGCATCTTACCAAACTCGGCATTGACGAAGGGCTCAACATCCAGGTCTACGCTGTCGGCGATGCCGGGAGCCTCATGGGTTACCACGACGATGCCTGCTTCGCGGGCCTTCTGGATGGTGGGGATCAGCGCCTGGGGATCATTGGGAACGCAGCAGATTGCGTCTACCTGCTGGGAGATCAGGTCTTCCATGATAGCGATCTGCAGGGCGGGGTCGCCGCTTTCGGGGGTGAGTACGTAGCAGTTCAGGCCGGTATCCTCAGCCAGCTGGTTGATACCAGTTTCCATGTCATCGAACCAGGGGTCGCTCTGCTTCACGATCATTACGACGGTGTAATCAGAGATTGCCTTCTCCTCTGCGACTGCGCCGAAAGCCATGGAGGCGATCAGCATGAGAGCCAACAGAACTACCAGAATCTTCTTCATTGAAAAGTCCTCCTTCTATTTTTTAACGCTTACGCGCCAAACTCATCCTATACTGAAATTATAGATAGTTGGAGGAAAAATGAAAATGTAAAAATCAACGCTGCTTGTGAAAAATTCAACGTTTTTTACAAAGCGCCATTCGCGTCCCTGTACTCCGATGGTGAAACACCCACGATACGCCGGAATGTTTTGGAGAAGTAGTGCTGGTCGTTAAAACCTACGGCAAAAGCGATTTCATACACGCGCATATCCGATTCATCCATGAGCTTTTTCGCCATTTCCACACGAGTCTGGTTCAGAAAATCGTTAATGCTCTCTCCGTATTCCCGCTTAAAAGCATTTCCCAGGTAATTGGCGGAATAATTCAATTCGGCACTGATACGATTCACGGAAAGCCCGGAATCCGCATAGTTTTCCCGGATAAAATCCGCCACCTTATGGGAAATTCCCCTGTTTTTATCACTGTAACTGCGCAGGATTTCCCGCCGGATGATATCAAGCAGGCTCAAGGCCCTTCCCCGCAGTTCCTCTGCGGATGGCTGGCGATCGCCAAGGTTATATTCCTGAATCCCCGAATCCATCGCCATCAGACCGTTTTCCAGCATGACGGACATCAGTGCACAGTTCATACGGTTATACACAAACAGAATCTGCTGGGCAGTATAGGATTCTTCTCCGGCACACAGATGATCAAAGATATGGTTGATGCCCAGCTCCGCCTGATCATACTGCATGCGCCGGAGATGGGTTTCCATCGACGTCAGCATCCTCTGCAGCGCCGTGATCTTACCGTTTTTACGATAATCGCTGATCACATATACGCGCTCGTTCTGGAACATCGCGTGATAATCAATCGCTTCATTTGCGCTGTAATAGGAGTCTGAAACCAGCTCCAGGCCGTGCACCTCATCGCCCTTTCCGATGAATGCTTCAATCCCATCCACACCGGCAATGGCGTCCGCAGTATCATTGAGCAGCTGCTCCAGCAGCGAAGCCTCAAAGGACACAGGCGCGCTGATGAGCAGCACATACCGGGCATTTTCCATATTGAACAGGATTGCTTCCGGCACATCGGCAAAAATGTGTTCAATGATCTGCTCCACCTGCCGCAGGGCTATCTGGAACTCCATTTCGCCAAGGCCTTCCTGCGCCCTGCGGATATAGATAACCGAGGCGGTGAAATACTCCCCGCGCAGATCCATACCATAGAGCTTGTGAATCTCCTCAAGCCGTTCCTTTTCCACAGAACCATCCAGGATATCCGATAGCAGTTTTTGTTTGATGATGTCCCGCTGTTCCATTACAAACTGGCGCAGCTTTTCGGTTTGTCTTTCCTGCTGTTTTTCCAATTCGAGCTGTTCAAATATCTTCAGCCCGATGGCCGCCACATCCTTGGGGGATACGGGTTTCAGGATGTAATCCGATGCGCCATAGCGCATCGCCTGCTTCGCATAATCAAATTCTTCATAGCCGGAGATGATTGCAGCAGGAATGCTGCGTCCGGTTTCGCTGAGCCTGCGCAGCAGCTCAATGCCGTTCATATCCGGCATATTGATATCCACGAGCATCGCATCGATTCCACCGGCACGAATGCGCTCATATGCCTCCACTCCATTTGACGCGGTTTCCACATCAAAAAGTTCCAGACGGTCAATCGCGCGCTTCATTCCCTGCACGATGAGCGATTCGTCATCTACGATCAGCAGCCTATACACCTGCATTTCCTCCTTCCCTGGCCTTGATCCTCAACCTCGCAATGGTTTTCCCATCGATGCGCCGGTAGTTCAGGCCATAGCCTTCACCAAAGGACATGTAGATTCTGTCATGCACATTGGAAATTCCAATTCCATAGTTACTGCCTGCGGGCACGCTGGTCCGGTCGCGCAGGAAATTATTCATGGCTGCAATGCTTTCCTCGGTCGCAGTCTCGCCGTCATCCTCCACATAGAGCACGATGGCGCCCTCCTCCAGCCTGGCCCGGATCACAATATGGCAAACCTTATCGTGCCGGGTCTGCATTGCATGGATAATGGAATTCTCCACCAAGGGCTGCAGGAGCAGCTTGGGCGTCTCATAATCCAGCAATTCCTCCGGCACATCGAAGGTCACAAAGATCATATCCTGATACCTGGCTTTTTGAATATCAATATAAAGCTGAACATGCTTCACTTCATCGCGCAGCTTAATGAAATCCCTGCCCTTGGAAATGCTGATGCGGAAGAACATGGACAGATCCTGGGTAATCTCAATCGCACGCTCTCCCTCCCCCGCATCGATCAGCCATATGATCGTGGAAAGGGTATTGTACAGAAAATGCGGATTGATCTGGAACTCCAGGGCACGGATCTGGGCCTCTTTCTTTTTGCGCTGTTCCTCGTAATACTCTCCGATGAGGATTTCCAGCCTGTCAACAACCCCGTCGAAGCTTTCGCTCAGGATTGCAATCTCATTCTGGGACTTCCTTGCGCCCGCATGGGAAGCCGATGTACGGTCGCTGCTCACCCGGTCGATGAGTGCATACAGGGGTTTGGTAACGCTGCGCGACAACACCGTGCCCAGCAGCAGGCAAACAGCAATACTGATTACCGCAATCGTAAGCATCACCATCAGCACCGGATGGAACATGCTCGAAAAAACGCTCAGCGGAATGCATTCCAGCAGAGTATAGTCCCTTCGGTCGTTGTTGAAATATGTAATCAACATGCCGTTCGTATGGAAACTGCCGCTCTTGCCCCGAATCTGTTCAGAAGAAATATCCAGCACATCCTGAATATCGCAGGCAAAATAATCCTTATTCGAACTGGACAAAACCAGTCCATCGCTGTTCAGAACAAAGAAATTGGTCCCCTTCTTTTTCTCATAGTCCTCATAGAATTGAGCAAAGCTGGCCTCGGGATAGTTCACAACCAATCGGGCGACAGGTTCGCTGGTGATGCGGCTGAGTACAATTCGCTCATAGGGCACCACCGCTTCTCCCTCGGCAATGATGGGATCCGCCCAGCTGTCATAGATCTCAAATTCCTCGCTGCCCAGCACCTGGTAATTGAGCTGTTCAACATAACGCACACTTGCAAAATCGGCCAGGGAGTAAATCAGCGCACCCTTATCCTGTCCGACCAGGATAACCGAGTGTGCCTTTTCCCGCAATCTCAGATTGATCAGTTCACGCTGTACCATGCGCAGCATCTCTTCCCGTTCCTCGCCGCTTATACTGCAGGCCGGGTCAAAATAGTCACTGATGCTGTCATCGTACGCAGTGAGCAGTACGGTTTTATGTATGTCATACATATTCTGGTCCAGGCGGTAATCCAAGAACTCAAGATAGGTATGGCTCTCCTGCACGCCGTTTTGTTCAAGGTTCTGCGAATACAGCTTCAAGGAGACAGTTCCCAGAACACAGGCCGGAATGATGGACATAATTACAAACAGCAGCGTCATTTTAGTGCGTATCGACGTGCTGTTGTACCAGCGAATCAGCTTCTTCATGTCACCTCGTCCCTTCATTTGACGTTTATATCGAATATCCGGTGCGGCCAATGCTCAAAAGAGCCGAAGCCTTCTTCCAAGCTTCGCCCTTCTCAAAAAACCGTTCATCCGCCCATCACAGCATTCGAATTGACCTGATCAATCGCGCTTCTTATTCCATTCCATACCGTCAAATCTGGGAACAATTCCACAATGCTGCCCCGGTCGGTGAACGGGGTATCCTGCAATACGGACAGATCCTTCATCATGCCGTTCTGCACGATGTACTCCACGATCTGGTTGACGAAATAGATCTGGCTGCTGTCGAGGTTCACATCGCTCAGGTAATCGGCAAACGCGGCCTTGGCGGCGTTCATATCCATGCCGACGATCTCGCGCACGAATTCGCCCAGGGGTTTCTGGCCGTATTCGGCTTCGTAATCCTCACGGCTGCCCAGTTCGTTCCAGAGCACATTTTCCAGCGCGGCCACATCCAGGGCATTGAGGGGCTGATTGGTTTTCAGCTTCGCAATGGCAGTACTGTCTGCGTGGGTACGGATGTAATGCTCGGCCTTGGCGCGGTAATTCTGCAAATCATCCGTCTCCAGTTCCGCTTCCTTCCATTCCATGGAGAGAATGTCATCATCGAAATCGGTATCATAGGAAACGTGGGTGATCGGAATATACTTCATCAGATCGCGCAGGGCTTCGCGAATGTGTTCAAACTCATGGATGCCGGCATTCTCAAGATAATCGCCGTGCAGGATTTTGCTGATCAGTTCCTCCTGCGCAGCAATCTCCGGGATGTTGGCAACAGAAGCAACCGCAGCGACCTTCTTCATAAGTTCGGTTCTGCCGCGTGCATACTTCTTGCCGATCAGGTAAGCAAGCTCTATGTGGTACATCAGCGCATCGAAGCGCACCGCCTTGGCGTCGTCATCATCCGGCGCAATCAGCGGAGCCAATTCATCCCGGATGAGCAGCGTATCCTCATAGGTCAGCGCATTGTAATTCTCCGTACTGGAATACAGCTCCACATACTTCAGATGCTGATGCACGGCGAAGTTTTCCCTATTCAGCTCGCGCACCTTGCGCACCATATCCTCCACCAGTTTCCTGCGGAAGGGAATCAGCTCCGGGGTCTGGTAATCCAGATCCTGCAGCTTATAAGCCATCTCTGCCTTCAGATGGAAGATTGCACCCTGCAGGGGTATCATCACCGGCGTGGGTTTGCCGCTGTTCATGCGGAAGAATTCAAAGTTTCCGCAGAAATCGAAGATATAGAACTTCTCCTTATCTGCGCCGTCCAGCAAACTGGGACAAAGACGCGTACCTCTGCCGATCATCTGCCAGAACTTCGCCTTGCTCATCACCTTCTTGAAGAAAACGAGGTTCAGCACTTCCGGCACATCGATGCCCGTATCCAGCATATCCACCGAAATGGCAATCTGTGGCAGCTTCTTTGCCTCGGAGAATTCATCGATGGCGCTCTGGGCGTACTTCAGGTAGTTGTCGATCACCTTTGCATAGCCGGGCAGATGGGGATATTCCTGGTTGAAAATCTCCAGTATCTTCTCGGCGTGCTGGTGGTTCTTGGCGAATATGATACTCTTGCCCAGCTTCTGGCCATAATCAATGCGCAGGCCGTTGGTCATCAGCACATGCAGCACTTCGCGGATGGTATCTTTATTGAAAATCCACTCATTCAGCGCAGAGGAAGCGATGGCATCCGGCAGTTCGCCGTTTTCATCGGTGAAGGTCTGTTCATACTCCTCCTTCTCTGCCTCGGAAAGCTCGTCATACACGATGCCCTGCTCGATGAACTTCAGCTTCGTTTCGGCCACCATGTAATCCACCAGATAGCCGTCCCTGACCGCCTGCGCCAGTTCATAGCCATAGGTGGGCACGCCGTTTTCCAGTTCGAACACCTCGTAGGTATTCTTTTCGATTTCATCCTTGGGCGTAGCGGTAAGACCCACCAGCGGTGCGTCGAAATAAGAGAAAATATCGCGGTACTTATTATAAATCGATCGGTGCGCCTCATCGCAGATCACCAGATCAAAATGTCCGCTGGTAAACAACTTGCCCTGTTCATCCTTCACGGAATCGATGCAGTTCATCATGGTCTGGTAGGTGGAAAAGACGCAGTGCGCGCCGTAGTTGTCCTTTTCCTCGCAGAGATTGGTCACGGACAAATCCGGCAGCAGGTTCACGAAACTGCGCTTGGCCTGGGTCACCAGCGAATTGCGGTCGGCGAGGAACAGGATATTCTTCACCCAACCCCTCTGCAACAGCACATCGCACAGGGAGATCACGGTTCGGGTCTTGCCGGAGCCGGTGGCCATGACCAGCAGCGCCTTGCGGCGGTTGCGGGCAAGAGAATCGCACACAGCCTTCACAGCGCCCTCCTGATACCATCTGCCTGCGATATCCTTGTTCACATGCACATGGGTGAGCGGCCTGCGCATGGTACGCAGGTTGAACAGCTTTTCCAGATCCCGCTTGGAGTAGATGGTGGCCACCCGGCGCTCGGGATACTGTCCATCCTCAATGCGGGTATCGAAGCCGTTGGAGAGGAAGATCACCGGGCGGCGGCCATACTGCTTTTCCAGAAGATCGGCATAGAGCTTGGCCTGCTGGCGGCCCTTGGAAACATCCACGCAGGTGCGCTTGGCTTCGATGAGGGCCAGCGGACGGTGGGCGTCATCATAGAGCACATAATCCACATAACCCTTGCCGCTCTGGTTGGGCATGCCGAAAACTTCCACTTCGTTGATCCAGTTCCTGCCCTCGGACCAACCGGCCTCGGTGAGCATGGCGTCGATGTAGAGCTTGCGGGTTTTGTATTCGGAGAGCTCCAGGGGCTTGGGCACATAGGTCTGCTGCTGGGCTTCACGCTTGGCGGTGAGCTGTTCCTTCAGCGCCTTGTTTTCCTCGATGAGCGCGGCAAGATCCACATCCGGCACGGGGACGGATGCGCTTTCAGGTTCCGCCTTCAGGAGGGAAGCATCAAATTCGCGGGCGGTATAGAGCTCATCGCCGTAGCAGTAGGCGATAAAATCGAGGAATACGAACAGGTTTTCCAGGCACAGCCGCGCCTGGGCTTCGTTTACAGGCACGGAAGCATGGGCGGCGTCATTGCCCTTGAGGCGTATGTAATTCATGCGCCGCCAGATATCCACGCCCACGATATCCTGGAAATCCGAAGCATCCATCAGGGCTACGAGGCGATCATCATAGGGCTTTTCCAGGCCGGAATCCACCGAATACATCCACTTGACCGCCAACTCCATCGCCTTGCGGCAATTCAGCGCGCACGCCGCCGCATCAATGGCGAAAATCCGCTCCGCAGCCACCGCCGCCTGCGCGAAGGTGGAAAACTTGGGCGTGGAGAGGAGGTAGGAGAAGTTGTTCATGGTGGTCACCCCTTTACATTTAATGGCCGTGCAGTGAATTGAAGAAGTTCATCAACGCTTCAAAAGTAATACAGTTTCTCAAAGTTAAATTGACTTGTTCCTTGTTTTGCGGTGAAAGCTTCTGGAAATCTTGGTTTATTTCGCGAGCTTTATTGGCTAGTTTGAACATGAAGTCATTGTATTCACGCATTTCGTCATTCTGATAATTGTTATTCATCACGCATCCCTCCTGAAATATCCATTAAATCTGATGCCAAGTACTACCATCCTTCATATTGGGGAATTTGGGAGGCTTCTTTGAGCCATAATAATGCGTCGGAATCTCCTCCAACAGTTCGTTAAACTGATCTGCCGTTACAGTGCCACGCCTGAGCCTGTTTGCGGCACAGTTTTCATCATCCGTATTTACAGGAATGAGCCGAATGATAAGTTTACACATTTCTTCGTGTGTCATGTCTTTGGCAATCAGCCGTGCTGTCCGATCTCCAATTCCTTGATTAATAGTCTCTGCATTATATACTGTTGACCCATGATCGGCTTTGATTTTGTTTTTGTTGATAATCTTTTTGGCATAGCTTATATTCTTGGCGCCGATGATACCAACAACAATTCCGATAATACCAACACCGGTATTTATCCAAGTAACCCAATCCATCTTGAAATCCCCCTTTATCCAAAGTATTTCTGCATCAGGGCTTTTTTCAGCAGTTCCAGTTTATCCAGACTTTGCTGGATGGTAGATTTTGGTTTGTCGGTTTGTTCGACAAAGGTAGCGAATTGGATCTGTAGTTCCAGCGGAGGAATGTGCACGAATATCTGCTTGAGTTTCGTAACATTGATTCCCGCCATTATTGCTCCCGAGCTTACCAGTTCGATTTGGTGTTGTACAGCACCACTGTAATGCAACTGGTGCATCATAAATAGCGGTGATACACGACTATCGTCTACACGAATTCTCAAAACATCAGAATGAATAATACCGGCTTCAAAACGGGTGGGAAATATCGCACACTTGCCGACATTTCCTTTTCGGGACATCGCAATATCGCCCGGCTTAAGGGAATATGCATCCAGCTGTTTTGCTTTTTCCTCAGTAAGATAATGCGACGGTTTGGTCACAAAATGACTGTTGATTTGAGGAATTTCCCAAACAGCAACGCCCGAATCTCTGTATTCCTCTTTGCTCAACTGAGTACCAAACGGACCACATTTGATGTCATCTGGATCCATGCAAGCATCTGCCAGCCTTATTTGCAGCCAATTACATGCAGGGTTGGCAAGGTCGCCAAACATCTCGACAAATCGGGCTTTGACAAGGTCATCCAACTTTTGAAGCTGCTTTTTTCGTATAGCAATCAAATCGCTGACCTTGTCCAGTAGTTCGCAAATATTCTTCTGTTCAGACAATTCGCGATATTGCACTTCGAATTCAGATACATACTGCTCTGTCTTCAGATTGTGCAAACCTGTTGTCTTATTCTGGTATCTGATCGTTCCACCACTTAAATAATTTGCATATAGCGAATAAAACACATATCTACTGTTCCACTTGGTTGCATCATTAACACGCAATACTCCAGTGAAATTATTGAACAGATAGGTATGTTCCTCTCCTTCAAAGAATACTACACGGCCAACTGGCTGCTTATCGCTACCGCCTGATTTCTCAATGATGATGTCACCGTATCTTAGATATTTTTCATCAATCTTCTTTTTCTGAATATCACGAGTTACAACCTTTTCGTAATTGATGATACCATCATTAGTGAAATTTGTTGTGCGCAGCACAGGAATACCTGTTCCAAATTCATCGTCATTACCCCATTCGCCAGAAATTGTCTTTCCAACAATCTCCCCCAACTTCACTCTCACAACATCCCCTCCAATTCCGCCAGACCCTTCGTGATCTCCATTTCCAGTTCGTGTAGGTCGGCGAGGATTTCCTGGGGGCTGGGGTATTCCACGGGCACATATTCGGTCTTTTTGTATTTGTTGATGGAGAGGTCGTAGTCGTTTCCGATGATTTCCTCCACGGGCACGAAGAAGCTCTGCTCGGTGCGCGCGCGGTCTGCCTCGGCTTCACGCTTGTGGAAGCGGGCAATGATGTCCGGAATGTCGTTCTCCTGAACCGGGCTGCGCTTGTCGTCCAGGCTCAGGCCGTCGGCCTTCATATCATAGAACCACACCTTATCCGTGCCGCCGTGGCCGGTCTTGGTGAACACCAGAACCGCCGTGCTCACGCCTGCGTAGGGCTTGAACACGCCGCTGGGCATGGAAATCACCGCCTCCAGTCGGTTGCCTTCGATGATCTCTTTGCGGATATCCTTGTGCGCCTTGCTGGAGCCGAACAGCACGCCGTCCGGTACGATGCAGGCGCAGCGTCCGCCCACCCGCAGCATCCTCAAAAACAGCGCAAGGAACAGAAGCTCCGTCTTCTTCGTCTTGCACTTCTTCAGAAGGTCGGCGCTCACGATGTCATTGTCCAGGCTGCCCTTGAAGGGCGGGTTCGCCAGGATCAGGCTGTATTTGTCCGCGTCCGGGTTCTGGTCGGACAGGCTGTCGCGGTATTCGATGGTGGGGTTGTCGATGCCGTGGGTCATCATGTTCATGGCCCCGATGCGCAGCATGGTGCGGTCCATGTCGTAGCCGTGGAACATGTGGTTCATGTAATGATCCTTCTTCTGCCGGTTGAACAGGATTTCCTCCCTGCGGTTTTCGCGCAGGTAGTCCGCCGCCATCACCAGGAAGCCGGATGTGCCGCAGGCGGGATCGCAAATCACTTCGTCCGCAGTGGGCGCCATCATTTCCACCATCATGCGGATGATGTGCCTCGGCGTGCGGAACTGGCCGTTTACGCCTGCGGTGGCGATCTTTTCCAGCAGATATTCGTATACGTCGCCGCGGGTGTCGCCTTCCTTCACCTGCGCCATCTGTTCATAGATTCCGTCCAGCGCGGTGACGATCTTATCCAGCATCAGCGGTGTGGGGATTTTGAAGATGGCGTCGTCCATGTATTTGGCGTAGGCGCTCTCCCTGTCGCCGTGCAGGTTCTTGATGAACGGGAATACCCATTCCTGCATGGTGGTGTACATCCTGCCTGCCGGGAAATCATGGAAAACAGACCATTTCAGCTCCCGGCCGTCAATGCTGCGGCCGCCGATGGTCACTTCGCCTGCAAAGATGCTCTTGTGGGGCAGACCCAGCATGGCACATTCCTTCGTGCGGATGTTATCGGTGTCGTCCAGATCGCGGATGAACATCAGATAGGTCATCTGCTCGATAACGTCCAGCGGATTGGTGATGCCGCCCGTCCAGAATATCTCCCAAAGGCTGTTGATTTTGCTTTTCAGTTCGCCGGTAAGCATATGTATATCGCTCCTGTTCAGGGTGAATGTAAATATTATGGGTATATTATATCACGACGCCCTTTCACTGACAACTTGAAGTTGCCGCTGCACCGAACAGGCTTCACCTATGATCATAAACCATCATGCCCGCAAACAGAATTTCAAGCGCGCAAAACTCCCCCGCCACATATGTGACAGGGGAGTTTTCCGGCATATGCGTACAAATAACCAATCGTTTCCGTTGAATCCGCCCCTGGAGAACTGGGGTGCGCGATGTGCGGCCTTCAATTCAACCTGTGCTTCGCAGGACAGCAGGCCGGAAAGCCCCTGTGCCAGGCCGATAACTGTATAAGAAATCACCCGGCCAGCATTGTAGCACAGCGATGGAAGCAGCGCATTTTTCTGCCGCACGCTTCCCGGCAGGCACTGGGAAAGATTGATTCCACCGCACATGGCGATGCAGTGCACCGAGGT
>JAGBAU010000140.1 GCA_017938785.1 Clostridia bacterium | reverse complement strand
TTTTCAAGGATCGTTGCTGTCGTTTTCTCAGTGGCTCAGCCGCTGTTCTCGCGACAACGTTGATTATTATAGCAACATCATCCAAATCTGTCAAGCGTTTTTGGCAAGTTTATATGGAAATAACACAAGTCTATGTTTTTTCGTCATATTAAAAAGTAATATACGAACATTGTGATTTCATACTTCTGTAATAGCTGTTCTTTTTCCGAACATTCAATTTTCAGGTCGAAATCATCGTTCATTTCAGTTTTTTCGCCCGGAATTGAAAAAAAGTTCTTGACAAAGTAATTCTCCGAGACTATAATCATCCTAACAACAGAAAATCAACACGGATTAAACCTACGATTAAGAGTAGTAACACGGTAAACGAGACTTCAAGAGAGCCGCAGGCGGTGGGATTGCGGCAGCCGAGCCCGTGCGAATGGACTTATGAGGGCGGTCGAAAGCCGGGTTCCCCGGCAAGTAGTAACCGACGGGTTCCGCACCCGTTATCAGGGCGGCTCATATGATGGTATGAGAAACAAGAGGACGGTTTTTATACCGTCAACTTGGGTGGCACCGCAGGCTATTTATCCTGTCCCAAATTTTGGGACAGGTTTTTTCTTTTTTCAGGAGGTATACAAAATGAAAACAAGGCTTGATTTCCGATGGCGTCACAACTGAATGCAGCCCGACACAGTAAACGACCTGATTTAAAGGAGATAAAGAAAATGAAAAAGCTGTTTTCCGCTATGATCGCTATCCTGATGGTTCTGACCCTGACCGCTTCCGCATTCGCCGCCCCCGTGATCGGCATCAACCAGTACGGCGAACACGCTTCCCTGGACAACTGCCGCGAGGGCTTCATCCTGGGCCTGGCTGATGCAGGTCTGGTTGAGGGCGATGATTTTGAAATCGCCTACCAGAACGCAGGCTTTGACAACGCCATCGCAACCCAGATCGGCCAGAGCTTCTCCGCCAATAACGTGGCCATCATGTGCGCCATTGCCACTCCCTCCGCCACCGCATGCTACGCCGCGGCCGAAGACAAGGATATTCCCGTAGTTTTCACCGCCATCACCGATCCTGAACAGGCAGGCCTGGTGGGCGGCAACATCACCGGCACCAGCGACAAGCTGCCCGTTGACGCCCAGCTGGATCTGATCCGCAAACTGCAGCCCGAAGCCAAGACCATTGGCATCCTGTACACCACCAGCGAACCCAATTCCGTTTCCGCCATCGCCGAATATGAAGCAAAGGCGCCTGACTACGGTTTCACCATCGAAGCCCTGGGCGTGACTGCACAGAGCGAAGTGACCCAGGCCGCCGACACCCTGATCGGCAAGGGCGTGGACTGCTTCTCCAACCTGACGGACAACAACGTGGTTGGCGTACTCTCCTCCATCCTGGAGAAGACCGACGAAGCCGGCATCCCGGTTTACGGCAGCGAAGTGGAGCAGGTAAAGCTGGGCTGCGTGGCAGCCGCCGGTATCGATTATGTACAGCTGGGCCGCCAGACCGGCATGATGGCTGCAAAGATTCTCACCGGTGAAGCTTCCGCCTACGATATGGATTATGAAACCATCGCCGAGTACGGCATCTATGTGAATTCCGATGCTCTGGCCGCCTTCGGCATTGAGCTCCCGGCAGAGATCGCAGAGAAGGCCATCGAATCCACCGACGCATAAACTCTCCCTTCTATAATATAGTAAGAAGACTTTCAAAGGAGCCCCGCCATGAATTCTTTCCTCGATCTCGTCATCAGCACCGCGACGCAGGGTTTGATCTATGCCCTGCTGTCCTACGGAATCTTCATTACCTATAAAACTCTGGATTTCCCGGACCTGACCGTTGACGGCAGCTTTCCCCTGGGTGCTGCCGTTTCGGCAGTGCTGCTGGTGCGCGGCGTGGATCCCTACCTGACGCTGGTGGTCGCCATGGCCGCCGGCGCCCTGGCGGGCCTGGTGACCGGTATCATCCATGTGCGCCTGAAGGTGCGCGATCTGCTGGCCGGCATCATCACCATGACGGCACTCTTTTCCATTAACCTGCAAATCGCCGGCTCCAACCTGGCGGTGGACCGTTCCTTCAAGACCATCTTCACCGGCGCACCCGCCATGGCCCTGTTCGGTAACATGACGCTGATGTACCGTAAGTTTGCCGTAGCGCTGGTTCTGGTGATCCTGTTCAAGCTCATCCTGGATCTTTTCTTCTCCACCAAATGCGGCATGCTTCTGCGCGCCACCGGCAACAATGCAACCGTCGTCACCTCTCTGGCCGTGGACCAGGGCCGCATGAAGATCCTGGGCCTGGTGATCGCCAATGCACTGGTCGCCCTGTGCGGCGCAGTGGTCTGCCATGAGCAGCGTTCCTTTTCCAGCACCATGGGCACGGGCCAGATGGTATTCGGCCTGGCCACGGTCATCATCGGCACCACCATCTTCAAGAAGCTTTGCTTCGTGAAGGGCACCACCGCCGTAGTGGTGGGCAGCATCGTCTACAAAGCCTGCATTCAGGTGGCCATCAGCCTGGGCCTGCCCGCAAACCTTTTGAAGCTGGTGACGGCCGTACTGTTCCTGGTCATCCTGGTGATCGGCAATTCCAACAAGGGGAAGGTGAAGAAGCATGCTTGAACTGAAAAACATCACGAAAATCTACAATCAGGGCCTCGTCACCGAAAGCTGCCTGTTTCGTGATTTCAGCCTGACGGTGAAGGACGGCGAATTCGTCTCCATCGTAGGCAGCAACGGCAGCGGCAAGACCAGCATGCTGAACATCATCTGCGGCAGCATTCCCGTGGAGGGCGGCCAGGTGATCATCGACGGCCACGATATCACCCGTTCCCCGGACCACAAGCGCTACGCCCGCATCGGCCGCATCTTCCAGAACCCCGCACTGGGCACCTGTCCGGACCTGACGATGCTGGAAAACCTCTCTTTGGCGGACAACAAGGGCAAGCCCTTCGGCCTGGGCCGCGCAGTGAACCGCAAGCGCATCGAATTCTTCAAGGAGCAGCTTTCTTCCCTGCAGCTGGGTCTGGAGGACAAGCTGCACGTAAAGATGGGCGCACTCTCCGGCGGCCAGCGCCAGGCCGTGGCCCTGCTGATGGTCACGCTCTCTCCGCTGGATTTCCTGATCCTGGATGAACACACCGCCGCCCTCGATCCCCACACCGCCGAAATCATCATGGCGCTGACCGACCGTGTGGTGAAGGAAAAGAAGCTCACCGCCATGATGGTCACCCACAACCTGCGCTACGCCGTGGATTACGGCACGCGCATGCTGATGATGGACAAGGGGCATATTGTACTGGACAAGTCCGGTGCAGAAAAGGAAGCTACCAGAATCGATGACATCCTGGATATCTTCAACCGCATCAGCATCGAATGCGGCAACTGACCCTCACAAGGGCACGCCTCACAGCGTGCTCTTTTTTGCGCAAAGTTGCACTCCTGCATGAACTGTGTTAAAATAGGATAGTATTTATCAGAACCGAAAGGAGGGGCTGTTATGGCAGGAACCCAGAAGCGGCGCGTAAAGCTTACGGACATCGCCGCACGCACGGGCTACACAGTCGGCACCATCTCCAAGGCATTGCAGAACAAGGAGGGCATCTCCCAGGAGACCCGCGAGGCCATCATGAAGGCTGCCAAGGAAGTGGGCTACATCGCAAACGCCCAGGCAGGCGGCCTGCGCTCCGGCTCATCCAAGACCATCGCCATCATCGTCAGCGATATCGCCAATCCCCTCTTCTCCATTGCCATCAAAACATGCGTGGAGGAGTTGGAGAAGCGCGGCTACCGCGCCATCGTGATGGACACGGAGGAGCGCCCCGAGCGCGAGGAGCAGGCGGTCATCTCCGCACTGAGCAAGAACGTGGACGGCGTGCTGCTCTGCCCCAACCAGAAATCCACCGACAGCATCGAACTGCTCCGCCAGAACGGAATGCCCTTCGTACTGATGGGACGCCGCTTTGAGGACAGCGATGATGATTACCTGGTCTGCGACGATGTGCGCGGCGGCTATCTCGCCGGACGGCATCTGGCGGAGCTGGGCCACAGGCGCGTGCTGGTCATCAGCGCCGACCCCCACATCTCCAGTTCCCGCGAAAGACTGCAGGGCTTCATGCAGGCCATGGAGGAATTCGGCATCCCGGTGGACCCGAAGCTGATCATCCACTCCGATGCATCCGCCCACGAATCCGGACGCATGATCGACGAGCTCCTGTCCGGCGAACCGGATTTCACCGCCATCTTCACCTTCAGCGATTACATCGCATGGGAAGTGATTTACGCCCTGAACCGCCACGGCATCCAGGTACCCCGGGATGTGTCCGTGATGGGCTTTGACGACATCCAGTCTCATATCTGTTTCCCGCCGCCGCTGACCACGGTACACTATCCCAAGCGCATGATTTCCTCGAAATCCGTGGAGCTGCTGCTCAGGCGCATCGCCCGGGGCGGAGACACGCCGGTGCAGGAAGTGCTGGACAGCTACCTGGTTGTGCGCGAAACCACGGCCCCGCCGTCCGAAGAACCCCTGCGAAGCCGCATAAAACGGTAAAAGTTTTACAATATATACTTTCCATTTTGCTCAAAATAGCGTATAATTGTAGTGTATGATGCTCAATCAACTGCGGGCTATGCTCGCGGAATCTAACGGAGGGAAAAACACATGGCAATCATCGATAAGATCAAGGCAAAAGCACAGTCCGACGTTAAGCACATCGTTCTGCCCGAAGGCGACGAGCCCCGTACCGTAGCAGCAGCAGTGAAGATCCAGGAACAGGGTCTGGCCAAGCTGACTCTGCTGGGCAACCCCGACAAGATTAAGGAAGTTGCCGCAGGCGCATCCCTGGAAGGCATCAATATCATCGATCCCGAGACCAGCGAAAAGTGCGCAGAGTACGCCGCTACCCTGTATGAGCTGCGCAAGGCCAAGGGCATGACCGAAGAAAAGGCTGCCGCAACCGTTAAGGATCCCATGTACTATGGCATCATGATGGTGAAGGCCGGCGAAGCTGACGGCCTGGTATCCGGCGCCATCCATTCCACCGGCGACATGCTGCGTCCCGCTCTGCAGATCATCAAGTCCAAGCCCGGCATCAAGACCGTTTCTTCCTGCTTCCTGATGGAAAGCCCCTGCAAGGAATACGGCGACGACGGCATCATGATCTTCGCCGACTGCGCAGTCAACATCGATCCCGACGCAGAAGCTCTGGCCAACATCGCCCTGGGCGCTGCCGATTCCGCACGCTCCCTGGCCAACATCGAGCCCCGCGTTGCAATGCTGAGCTTCTCCACCATGGGTTCTGCAAAGCACGACCAGGTTACCAAGGTTCAGGAAGCCACCCGCATCGCAAAGGAAATGGCTCCCGACCTGATGCTCGACGGCGAACTGCAGCTGGACGCCGCCCTCGTTGAGAAGGTTGGCCAGTTGAAGGCTCCCGGCAGCGCAGTTGCCGGCAAAGCCAACGTTCTGGTATTCCCCTCCCTCGAGGCTGGCAACATCGGCTACAAGCTGGTGCAGCGTCTGGGCAATGCCGAAGCATACGGCCCCATCCTGCAGGGCATCGCAGCTCCCTGCAACGATCTGAGCCGCGGCTGCAGCGTGGAAGACATCGTCGCCACCGTTGCCATCACCGCCTGCCAGGCACAGTAAGCTAACGCCTTGTGAAGGGGGAATCCTTCCCCCTCCACCACCGCATTTCGCGAATCCATACATAACAACCAATAAGAAATGGAGTAGATTCATATGAAAATTCTGGTTATCAACGCCGGTTCTTCTTCCCTGAAGTATCAGCTGATCGACATGGCTGACAAGTCCGTTATCGCCAAGGGTCTGGTAGAGCGCATCGGCATCGAAGGCTCCAATCTGGCCCACAAGTACGGCGACGGCCAGAAGTTCGAACTGGTTACCCCCCTGCAGAACCACACCGAAGCCATGAACATCGTTCTGGATGCTCTGGTAGATGCTGACCACGGCGTGATCAAGTCCCTGGACGAAATCGGCGCAGTTGGCCATCGCGTGCTGCACGGCGGCGAGAAGTTCTCCGCTTCCTGCCTGATCGATGAGCCCGTTATCGAAGCCATCAAGGAAAACATCCCCCTGGGCCCCCTGCACAACCCCGCAAACCTGATGGGCATCGAAGCCTGCCAGAAGGTTCTGCCCAACGTTCCCCAGGTAGCTGTTTTCGATA
>JAGBAU010000139.1 GCA_017938785.1 Clostridia bacterium | reverse complement strand
CAGGGGCATGACCTTCAGGATGGCTTCCAGAATCTCCGGAACGCCGTGGCCGTCCATGCGGATTTCAACCTTTGCGTTGGTATGGCCGGGGAAGTTGCCGTCGCCGATGGTCAGCTCATCGCCATGGCCCATTTCGCACAGGATCTTCAAAAGCTCGGGAGAAATGATCTTCGGAATACCTTTCAGCATGTGTAATACCCTCCTGTTGATTGTACGTCTGTTTCGTCCTGCGGACTGTGTAACCATTATACACCAAACCTTTGGTTTTGTCTGCGTGAAAACCCGGTTAATCCGCCACTTTTATTGTACTTTTTTCGCTTTTTATTGTATAATGAGCCTTAGATACCAAAATAACAGGAGGTTCCCATGAACCCGAAAATCAAAGAACTGCTGACCGGCATGCCTGAAGCCGTCCAGTATCTCGCCGTGCTGGGCATCGTGATGCTCATTCTCTACGTATGCCTCACGCTCACCCGCCTCTTCGGCCAGGGCCGCGGCCAGCAGGTGAAATACGACAATCCCGAAGAGTACGAAAAATCCGTTCCCGACCTCTTCGCCTCCACCTTCCTGAAGCGCAAGGTGAAGAAGGACAAATCCAAAAAGGAAGAGGATTAACGCTTCACCGTATCCAGCGTCTCCCCGGGCAGAAGCTCAGGATGAATATGCAGGTCGTTTCGCCGGATGAGCCCGTTCAGGAAATCCTCATGCACGGCCCGGAAGCCATCCAGGCTGTCCACATATTTCACCCTTTCGAAGGCCTCGTCCGCCCCGGTAAGTCCCGCCAGATACCACAGGCAGAATTTCCGGAGCTCCTGCACCGCAAAGAACTCCGCCTTTTGTTCGCACAGCCGCTCTGCAAAGCGCAGCAGCATGCCCACGCGCTCCCCGGCGTTGCGCTCCGGGATGGCCTCGCCCCTCTCCAGCAGGCGTATATCTTCAAATATCCATGGGCTTTTCAGCGCTGCGCGTCCGATGCAGACGCCCGCCGCGCCGGTCTCCTCCTGGAACCGGGCCGCATCTTTCGGCTGCACCACCGCGCCGTTTGCATATACCGGCAGGGAAACTGCCTGCACCACCCGGCGCATCTCCTCCAGGTTCACTTCCCCGGAATAGAGCTGCTGCCGCGTGCGCCCGTGGAGTATAATGCTCTCGCAGCCCGCATCCTCGGCGATGCGGCAGACCTCGGGCGCGGCGATATGTTCATCATCCCAGCCCAGGCGCAGCTTCAGCCGCACCGGCAGGGAAACCGCGCCGCACACGCCGCGCAGAATCTCCTCCACCAGCGGCAGGTTGTTCAATATGGCCGAGCCGTTGCCGCTGCTCACCACCGTGCGGGCCGGGCAGCCCATGTTGATCTCGATCCGGTCAAAGCGGTTCAGCGCCTCCAGCTTTTGGGCGGCCTGCACCATGAGCGCCGGCTTGTTGCCGATGATTTGGGCGGCAAGCTCGCCCTGTTCCTCCGGCCTGCGCAGCACCAGCGCGTCCATGATGGGCTTGCTCTTCTTCTTTGCCCGGGCATAGCCGATGGCCGGAATCATCTCCGTGGCGGCGCCGTCCGCGCCGTATTCAAAACAGATGCTTCTGAAGGCGGCAGTGGTCATGCCGTCCATGGAAGCAAGGATACATTTCAGAGCCAAAGCCGCCCTTTCCTTTCAACAAAAGATTCGAGGATAACGCCATGTATGAATCCGTGATTGAAATCGACCTGCACGGCAAGAACGCCTACCAGGCCGAAATCGCCATTGACGCAGTCCTGCGCCGCGCAGGCGCAGCCACCTGCCGCATCCGCGTGGTGCACGGCTACAATTCCGGCACCGCCCTGAAGGAGCTGGTGCAGGAAAGGTACGCGCGCCATCCCAGGGTGCGCCGCATCGCCACCGGCCTCAACCGGGGCGTGACGGAGCTGATCCTGCGGGAATACTGATCATTTCCTGACAAAGCGTCGGCGGGTGCATTCCATGCCCCGGGCGAGAACATCCTCAACGCCCTCGCCAACGGCGCGCTTCAGGTGCATATATTCATCCATCGTCCCCTGCACATGCGGCACGCGATACGCGCCGTTGTCGCTGCCGGGGGCGATTTTTCCGCCCATGCGGGCGCAATCCGCAATGTTCTTCATGTGCAAATCGCGAAGGGGAACCAGCACCTCGTCCGGGAAGCGGCCGTCGCCCACCAGGTTTGCAATGGTCACCAGCGTCGGACACCAGATGCAGCCGCTGCGGGCGAGCATCTCCACCGAGGAGGCGTCCAGGTACGCGCCGTGCTCAATGGAATCCACGCCCGCGTCTATGGCGGCCTTCACCGTATCCGCACCGTTTGCATGGGCCATGACGGCAAAGCCCTCGCCGTGGGCGATGGAAATCATCTCCCGGATCTCAGCGGGCGTGAGAGCCTGGCTGGTGATCACGCCGTAGCGGTCGAAATCCATCAGGCCGGAGATCATGATCTTGATAAAATCCGCGCCCTGCTCATCTGCTTCGCGCACCAATGCCCGGTATTCGGCCATGGTATCGAAGCCTTTGCCGATGAAGCCGCCGTAGCGGCCTTTTTTGTGGATGGGAAACACCGGCGTGCGGTATTCAATGCCGTATTCCGGGGCAAGCCGCGCAGCGAAACGGCCCACGCCCCAGGCGTCGCCGCCGTCGCGCAGGTAGAGTATATCCGCATCCCGGTAAGCCTGAAGGCGGCTGCGGATCAGCGCCTCGTCCGGATTTTCCTTCTGGGCGTCGATGGCCGCGCGGTAATATACGCCGTCCAGGATCATATGAATATGGCAGTCGCCGAGCATGTTTTTCCCCTCCGTTTCCTAGTTATTATACCTGTACATGTACGGTTTTTCAAGCGCAGCACAATCCAGGATTGACAAAAATAAATTTTGAATTATAATGTTTATGAATGTTTGAAACGGAAAGATATGGTTATATATAATCACAGAGAGAAATCAAACAACAGGAGGTCGCAACCATGAATCTGAAGGGAAGCAAGACTGAACAGAACCTGATGGCCGCATTCGCCGGTGAATCCCAGGCCCGCAACAAGTACACCTATTTCGCAAGCGTCGCCAAGAAGGAAGGCTACGAGCAGATTTCCGCCATCTTCCAGCAGACCGCCGATAACGAGAAGGAACACGCCAAGATGTGGTTCAAGGCCCTGGGCGAGCTGGGCAACACCGCGCAGAACCTGCTGGCCGCCGCAGAGGGTGAGAACTACGAGTGGACCGACATGTATGCCACCTTCGCCAAGGAAGCTGAAGAGGAAGGCTTCGTGGAGCTGGCCGCAAAGTTCCGCATGGTCGCCGCCATCGAAAAGACCCACGAGGAGCGCTATCGCAAGCTGCTCAACAACGTTGAGGTTCAGGCTGTATTCGCAAAGAGCGAAATCGTCATGTGGGAATGCCGCAACTGCGGTCACCTGATGATGGGCAAGCAGGCTCCCGAGCTCTGCCCCGTATGCGCACATCCCAAGGCCTACTTCGAGGTTCGCAAGGAAAACTATTGATTCCGTTTGCAAGGCCGGCTGCTTCGGCAGCCGGCTTTTTGCGCATGTATCCTGACAGGAGGTTTTGCATGAAGGTTCGCTACAATGAAGACCCGGAGGTCGTCGCTTCCGTCAAGGAAGGCCTGGAACGCACCGGCGGCTATTGTCCCTGCAGGCTGGAGAAAAGCGAGGACAATAAATGCATCTGCCGGGAATTCCGCGAGCAGATCAAGGACCCGGAGTTCGAAGGCTATTGCCATTGCTTTCTGTACTACAAGGAAAAGTGAATGATTTACCCGGAAAGGGCGGCAGTCGCCGCCCTTTTTGCATTGTTTCGCCTTCTGAAATTGACTTTTCCCAGCGAAGAATGTATTATAGAATCATGTAATATGGATTATTATGGGGTTTTATGATCCATGCCCAATACGATACGCAATCGCGGAGGTTCAAAGTGGCAAACAAGACTTCAAGGAAGGCTGTTCCGGCCCGGAATCCAAAGAAAACGGCCGGGGCCGCTCATCATAAAAACCACGCTTCCCAATGGACAGGCAGCCGCCCGGAAATGTCCCTGGGCAAATTCATCCTGATGAGCGCCGCCGTGCTCGCGCTGATCGCCCTGGCATTCGTGATCGGCAACGGGAAAACGGACGGTGCTGCATCCTGTCCCCTGCAGATCAGCGAAGTGATGGTTTCCAACACCACCACGCTGTTCCTTGCGGACGGCTCCGCCCCGGACTGGATTGAAATCCGGAACGGTTCCGACAAGAGCGTCGACCTGGCTGGTTACGGCCTGGTGGCGGAAACCGCCCCCACGGACATCTTCACCTTCCCCACCCGCAGCCTTGAGCCCGGCGCCTACCTGCTGGTGTATGCCGACGGCAACGTTCCCGCCGGCAGCGACCATGCGCCCTTCCGCCTGAGCTCCGGCGGCGGCAAGCTGGCCCTGCTGGACAAGAACGGCACGGGCGCGGACATTGCCGAAATCCCCGCGCTGGAAAACGACCAGAGCTTCGCCCGGAACGGGGACGGCAGCTGGGATATCACCGATGCCCCCACCCCCGGCGAGGGCAACAATGTGATCCGCCACGAGGAGGCACAGCCCGGCGAAACCGTGCTCCAGCTGCGCGAAGGCGAGCTGGAAATCACGGAGGTCATGACCGGCAACGCCACCTGGTTCGCCGATGAAAACGGCAGGTACCAGGATTACATCGAAATCCACAATCGTTCCAATGCGGATGTGAATCTTGCCGGCTGGTACCTGACGGACAACATCCATAAGCTGGCCCGCTGGCAGTTCCCGGATATGAACCTGCCTGCCGGCGCTTACCTGGCCGTACACTGCTCCGGCGAGAACCGCACCGGGGATGCAAGCCATCTGCACACCAGCTTCAGGCTCGCCGCCGAGGGAGATACGGTTGTGCTCACCGCCCCGGACGGCGTGAGCGTGGATATGGTGCAGCCGCCGCTGCTGGAAACCGACCAGGCCTACAGCAGGACGGATACAGGCTGGACCTCCATGAAGTCCCCCACGCCAGGTGCAGCCAACACCCGGCAGGCCTCCGCAGCCATTGCAGACGAGCTGCGCACCCGCAACGCCGGCGGCGTATACATCTCCGAGATCAGCGCAACCTCCGCTGAGACCGACGACTGGATCGAAATCCACAACGGCGGCAGCCAGGCGGTCGATCTGTCCGGCTGGGGCCTGTCCGATAACGCGGGCCGGCCGAGAAAGTGGCAGTTCCCCACAGGAACCACCATCAATCCCGGCCAGTACATGGGCATCCTGTGCGACGGGCTGGACAACAATTCCGGCGGCTGCCTGCACACCAATTTCGCCCTGTCCTCCGCCGGCGGCTACAGCCTCACCCTGTCCGATCCCCAGGGCGCCATTCTGGACCGCATGTTCGTGGATGCCCAGTATTCCGGCGTCTCCTACGGGCGTGCAGCCGACAGAAGCGGCGCGCGTTACTTCGACAAGGCCACCCCCGGTGCAGCCAACAGCTCCGCCAGCTATTCGGGCCGCGCCTCTGCGCCGGAATACTCCGTGCGCGGCGGTCTGTTCAAATCCGGCGATCAGATCAGTGTGAGCCTGACCGCACAGCCCGGCGAGCGCATCTACTACACGCTGGACTGCTCCGATCCCACGCAGAATTCCACCCTGTACACCGGTCCCATCTCCATTTCGAAGACCACCGTGCTGCGCACCCGCGTGTATGCGGACGACTGCATGCCCTCCCTCATGGACAGCTGCACCTACCTCTTTGACGCCAAGAACGGCGGCGGCAGCGTGTACGTGCTCTCGCTGGTTTCCGATCCCTACAACCTGACCAGCGCGGAAGCGGGCATCCTGGTCAAGGGCAACTACAACAACTACATGAAGGATTGGGAGCGCGAGGCCCATGTGGAGGTCTTCGACCGGGAGGGCAAGCTGATTCTCTCCCAGGAGTGCGCCGTGCGCCAGCAGGGCCAGACCTCCCGCGACCAGCCCCAGCAGTCCCTGAAGCTCATCGCCCGCAGCCAGTACGGCTCCAACGTATTCAAGGGTAAGATCTTCACCGCCCGCGAGGACGACTGGTGCACCTCCTTCATCATGCGCACCGCCAACGATGACCAGTACGGCACCCGCATGCGCGACAGCGTGCTCACCAGCCTCGCCAATTCCACCGACGACCTGCTCTACCAGGAAACCGAGGTTTGCGTGGCCTACATCAACGGCCAGTACTGGGGCCATTACAACCTGCGCGAAACCGCCAATACGGATTTCATCTGCCAGCTGGAGGGCTGGGTGGGCCAGGAGGATACCATCGACTACGTGCGCGGCAACAAGACCCTGATGCAGGGCTCGGATGAAACCTACCAGAGCCTGCTTCAGTGGGTCAAGGGCAACAAGACCAACACCGACGCCGCCTATGAACACATTTCCTCCGTGATCGATGTGAAGAATTACATCGAATACCTGGTCATTGAAATGTATGTGGGCAACACCGACCCCAGCGACATCAAGCGCTACCGCAACGCAAGCGCTGACGGCCTGTGGAGATGGGTGCTGTTTGATCTGGACTGGGCCTACCACACGGACGCCAACTCCATCTCCGCCTGGCTGACCCCCGGCGGCACCGGATACCGCGGCCAGACCGACAACACCCTGTTCGTGGCATGCATGAACAATCCCACCTTCCGGGATCAGTTCCTCACCCATTTCGGCGAGCAGCTGGCCACCACTTTTGCGCCCGAGAGCATACTCGCCCGCTTCGAGGAGCGCTACAACGTTCTCAAAACCATCCTGCCCGATCATCGCGAGCGCTGGGGCGGCAGCCAGGAGAAATACGAAAAGCAGCTCTCCAAGGTTGTATCCTACGCAAAGCGCCGTCCGGCAAGGATGCTGCAGTATTTCAAATACGACAATACCCTGCGCCTCTCCCAGGCCGATTACGAAAAGTACTTCGGCGAGGCCATGAAGGTTCTGAACGTCACCTACGATCAGATTTCCAGGCCCTGAACGCGCAGCGCCCGGCAGCTTTCCCTGAAGCCGCCGGGCGTTATTCTTTTAAACTGCATTCTTCGACCGCTTGACCAGTTCGCTCACGCAGGAGATGTATTCACCGTTGGTGGGCTTGTCCATGGCGTCAAACACCTTGTAGCCGTACATGCGGTTCACGGTATCCAGCCTGCCCCGGGACCATGCCACCTCGATGGCGTGGCGCATGGCGCGCTCCACCTTACTGGCGCTGGTTTCGAAGCGCCTGGCGATGCCCGGGTAGAGCTCCTTGGTGATGCGGTTGATCACATCGTGGTTCTCCAGCACCATGTGCACCGCCTCCCGCAGGTACTGGTAGCCCTTGATGTGTGCGGGGATCCCCAGGGTCAAAAACAGGTTGGTGATGCGTTCATCCACCGTTTCCCCAGGCCGGTTCTCCGGGGCGCTGTCGGTGGCCAGGGTCGCGGTATTGCCCGCCACCTCCAGGATGCGGCTGTAGAGCAGATGCATATCGAAGGGCTTGACCATGTAATAGCCGGCGCCCAGGCCGATGGCGCGCATGATGAAATCGTCCCTGGACAGGCCGGAGAGCACGATCACCCGGGGCCGAATCTCCTCCTCCAGCTGTGCAATCTCCTCCAGTGCCATGAAGCCGTCCCGGCGGGGCATGATGATGTCCATCACCAGTACATCCGGCGTATGTGCGCGCACCGCATCCACGATTTCCGCGCCGTCGGACACGGTGGCCACCACTTCCACGTCGTCCTTTCTCGAAAAATAGTCCATCAAAAGATCCAGTATGCTCTGATTGTCATCGGCGAGCATGACGCGAATTCCGTTCAATTCTTTCATCCCTTTCAGCAAGATATGAAACTATATATGCACAATTCGACCGGATTATCCCCGAAAGCGAAACTTGTTTTTCCCTGCCACATATTGCATTTGATTTTGGCCTGTGTACTGTGCAATAATGGTTTCACAAACATGCAGCCGGAGGAAACAGGTGAAGAGAAAGCTTTTGGCGGGGATGCTCGGATTGTTCCTGACGATCCGTTTGCTCCCCGCCTTTTCCATATTCTGGGCAGAGCGCATATCCCTTCCGCTTTTGAACATCCTGTCCGGAATCGGAAAGCGCTTCCCCTTCGCGCTGCTGGAATGGGCCGTGGGCGCGGCATGCGTCCTGCTGCTCATCAGCCTCCTGCGGCGCAGGCTGCTTCGAACCCTGTTCGGCCTGGGAACGGCTGTATTGCTCATATACCTTGTCGCCTGGTATCCGCTGTACTTCCTGCCGCAGCCGGTATATGCTTCCACCCCGCAGGAAATCTCCCGCCTCTGCGAAGCCTTGATCGACGGTCTGAACGCATATGAGGATGAATTCCCGGTTCCCGACGACCTGCCCGCCAAGTTCATCCGCTTCCCGGAATGGATGGACGCGCTGCGCATCAGCGGGCTCTGCTCCTTCCCCACCGGCGAAGCGCTGGTTTCGCCCAGTCTGGAACCCGTTTCCCAGCCCTTCGTGGCCGTGCATGAAGCCATGCACCTGCGCGGCGTTGCGGGCGAGGGCGCGGCCAATATCGCCGCCTGGGAGGAATGCATCCGCCGCGGCGGCGCCTATACCCGCTCCGCACAGCTGTGGGCGCTGCGCTACGGCATGGGCGTCCTGCGCCGGGATGCAGCCGCGCTCTACGAGGCGAACCTGCTGCGCATGCGCCACCTTACCCTCCAGCATTACCGGGAAGCCGGCGGTGCTTACACCCCCGTCCCCCCGCCCGCCTTCCTGCGCAGCCTGTATGCGACGCTGGGCATTGAAACCGCCATGCAGGATTACGAAATTCTCGCGCCCCGGCTTGCGGCGGAATATGCGGGATGATATAATATCTTCATCACCTACGAAGGAATGAAGGCTATGAAGGAATTCACCATCACCGCCGCAGACGACGGCCGCAAGCTGGAAAAGTGGCTGATTCGAGAAATGCCCACGGTGGGCATGGGCATGCGCCAGAAGCTGTTTCGCAACAAGTGCTTCAAGCTCAACGGCAAGCATGTGAAGGGCGATGCAAAGCTTTCCAGGGGCGATGTGCTGCAGATCTATGCAAACGATGAACTGTTTGCAAAGCCGAAGAAGGAGGATCCCTTCCTTTCCAAGATCCAGCCCCGGCTGAGCATACTCTTTGAGGATGAAAACATCATCATCGCCGACAAGCGTCCCGGGCTGATGGCCCACCCGGACGCCCACGAGAAGGTGAACACCCTGATCACCCACGTGCAGGCCTACCTGTACCAGAAGGGCGAATATGAACCGGGACGGGATTTCCAGCCCGCGCTGTGCAACCGCATCGACCGCTTCACCGGCGGCATTGAAATCATCGCCAAGACCGAAGCCGCCATGAAGCTGCTCAACCAGAAGATACGCGACCGCGAGGTGGAAAAGTATTACTACTGCATCACCCTGGGCGCCTTCCAGAAAAAGAGCGGCATGCTGGACAACTACATCGTGAAATCCCCGGAGATGAAGAAGGTGAGCGTCAGCCCGCGCATGGTGCCCGGCGGACAGAGGGCCCAAACCAAATACCGCGTGCTCGCTTCAAGAGACGGCCTGAGCCTGGTGGAATGCGAGCTGCTCACCGGCCGCACCCATCAAATCCGCGCCCAGATGGCGGACGCAGGCCACCCCCTGCTGGGCGACAACCAGTACGGCAACCGTGCCCGCAATGAAAAGTACGGCCGCAGCTTCCAGGCCCTCTACGCCTACAAACTGAAATTCGCCTTCACCAGCGACGCAGGCGTGCTCTCTTCCCTGAACGGCAGGGAATTCGTCGCCCCCGAGGTGCGCTTCATCGGCGAATACTTCCCGGAGTACAGGGCATGAACCTGCTGCTGATTGCCGAAATTGCCGAAGGTCTGCGCCTCCCCCCCTTCGGAACCGAGTTTGAAAAACACATGGAGGCCAAGCGGAATCCGACCGTATATGCCGCGAGCAGTACGGCGTGGCGTTTGCTGGAGCTGGCACTTCAAAGAGCCGGAGTTAGCGAAATCCCACAGGTTCGTTTTGAGGAAAAGGGCAAGCCGGTGTTTGCGGATTCCCCCCTGCACTTCAGTTTGTCCCACAGCGGCAGGCTGGCTGCGGCGCTCCTGAGCGATTCACCCTGCGCCGTGGATGTGGAAGCGGTAAAAAGCGCCGTGAGGGATGATCTCATCCTGCGCTGCCTGAACGGGCGCGAACTCGAACTGGGCTGCGATTTCTTCGAATGCTGGACGAGGAAGGAATGCCTGGGCAAGCTGAGCGGCGAAGGCCTTCCGTCCCGTCTGAACCAGATGGACAGCCTGAACCCAATCTACACCGATCATTTCCATCTGCAAAGGTTTACCGATGCAGCCGGGCAGGAATACGCCTTATCCGCCCTGTGCATGAACTGCAGTGAACTGCATATACAAAAAATCGAGCCGGAGGAGCTGTACTAGCCCTCCGGCCCGTTTGTTTCTGTTTATTTTTCAAGGAGGTCCACAACGTCCTCAAATGCCAGCGAATGGGATGCCTTCACCAGCACGCT
>JAGBAU010000138.1 GCA_017938785.1 Clostridia bacterium | reverse complement strand
GTGTTTAGGTCGCCATAGAACAGGCTGGGTTCTGCGTCCAGGTCGAAGATGTATTCGCCGGGCTCGGCGCAGAAATCCACGATCTTACCCTGGTCCACGACGATCATGCACTGGCCTTCGTTGACGGCGATGACGCTGCCTGCGGTGATGACGTTGTCGTCCTCGGTCTTGCTGCCGCCGAAGCGGCCCTTGGTCTGCTTCATGGCCTTGGTGACCAGCACGTTGGCCGGGAGCGCATCACAGTAAAAATATTCCTTCCACTGGCTGGCGAGGGTGCCGCCGGCTGCGTTCAATGCTGCGGAAATCAGTCCCATAGTGGTTGTCCTCCCCTGTTATTTCTTATTGTTGTTGGTTTCGATCTTCCTGCGCACTTCGTTCTTATAGAGGAAGTGGTCGTGGTGGACGCGCAGCTTGAAGGAACCGTCCTTTTCGTAATTGGCTGCGGAATGCTGGCTGATTGCCTGCTTGAGCTGGCTGATGAGGCCGCCCACCACGGCGAAGGCCGCGATCAGGGCCACGATGGCGGCGATCAGCGCCGTGCCGCTGGCCAGCTTTTCCAGCAGGTACAGCACCAGCGCGGCAATGCCGAACACGCCCGCGAACACGCCTGCGCCCACGCCGAAGGCCTTGCCCTTGTTGGTGGGCACGTTGCAGGTGAGCCTGCCGGTCTGGCCGTTGATGGCGAAGGTGTAGGTATTGCCCTCCTTCTCGGTGGTGATGAGCCACACGGGCATCAGCACCGGGGTGACCTTGCCGCCCTCGGCGAAGATGCGCTTGCTGCGCTCGGATACGCTGGAATAGCCGGTGACGGTGGAGCGCAGCTTATCGGAGATGCTGTTCTCCACGCGCTCCACGGCGCGGCTTTCGCACTTTTCGGCGTCCACGTCCGCATGGTCCGCCAGCGCGCCCGCCAGCACCGCCGCCTGGAAGGGCACCGCGCCCTTCAGGTCGTAGGGCTCCAGGGATTCGGTGATTTTGTTGTCCAGCTTCACGCTTGCGTCCACGGGGATATTTTCAAAGGCCATGCTGCCCTCGCGGCGCACGGCGTAATGCTCGGTGCAGGTAATTTCGTAGCTGCCGCTGCGGCGGGTGTGCACCTTTTCGGCGTCATAGACGATGGACGCGTCCGCCTCGCAGTCGAACAGCCAGTAGGGCACGTACAGCTTGCGCATTTCGGTGATGCGGTTGCGGCTGTTTTTGAAGATGTTGGGCAGCAGGAACTTGCCCTTGAAGTAATCGGCAAACATCTGCTGGGCCTGTTCCCTGGTGACGGTGAAGGGAATCACCTTCTCCGGCTTCACGCCGCCCTCGATGCGCTCGGGCAGGATGGTGGGGCTGCCGCAGTAGGGGCATTCGGTGGCAGTGGTGGTGCCCTCGGTCATCAATTCCGCGCCGCAGGATTTGCAGATGTAGCCCTGCATGTCCCGGGCTTCGGCGGCGCCGAAGGATTCGGTGGGCATGTCAAACTGCACGCCTCCCTTCTCCCCGGAAATCTGCATGGCTTCCATGGATTCCAGGTCGTAGCTGTTTCCGCAGGATGCGCATTCCAGCTTGCCGCTGGCGGTACCGTATGCCAATGCTGCGCCGCAGCAGGGACACTTATAAGCAATCGTACTCATCTTTCCGCCCTCTTTCGTATCGGTTTGGCCGGCCCGGAGGCGCCGGGCCAGGGAATCTGTTTACTTTCATTATATCGGTTTTTAATCAAAAGTCCATATGCAAGCTCCACAAAAAGAGGAAAAAATGTGCGGTTCCCCTCTTTTTGCACGGTAGCTGCCCACAAAAAAGAAGCGGCTTCCTTTGCGGAAACCGCTTCTTTGAGGATACAGCTTACAACCGGGTCATCCACAGGCCGTGGAGATTGCAGTATGCATACACCGCCAGGGGCTGATCGCCGTCCAGGCTGAAGACCACGGTGGGTTCATCGCCGGGCCTGAGGGACTTGCGCAGGCTGCCGCGGTCGGTCTGCAGGCTGACCCATTCGATGTAGTGCTCATCCTGCATGGGGTGGTTCACCGTGCCCACGCACACCTTCACCACGCCGTTTTCCACCCTGACCTCGGGCAGGTGCTTTTCGCCGCTGGCTTCAGTGGCGTTGGGAACCAGTTCATCCATTTTCTGGCCGCAGCATACGACCGGAACGCCCTTATCCTTGACCATTTCCACCACATTGCCGCAATGGCTGCATACATAAAACTTAGAATTCTTCATATCAATAAACCTCCTATGGACGTTGAATATTTTTATCTTTTGCGGGTTCGGGATTCTGTTTTCCCTCCCTGCCTGCTATATAACCCGTCAGCGGAATTTGAATCAGCCAAATTTCATTTTTAACAATTCTTCCGGCGCAAATCGGGGTATTGAAATAGCGAAAGGAGTTTTTCCTGAATCCCCATTCCAGTATTTGCGGAAAGGAGCGCAAATTATGCAATATATCATTTCTTTCCTGGAAGGCATCATCACCTTCATATCGCCCTGCCTGTTGCCCATGCTGCCCATCTATATTTCCTATTTCGCGGGCGGCGGGGCGCGCAGCGTGCGCAAAACGCTCACCGGCATACTGATGGCCACCGGCGCCCTTGGACGACTGCTGGGCATGCTCAGCTGACGAGGTGAACAAACATGAAAAACAACCGTATTCTGATCCTCCTGCTGCTGGTGGGCGGCGCCTACGTGGCCTACAACCGGCTGGGAAGCTCATCGACGCGCGCGGCCATGTGATCGCCCAGGCGACGGGCGCCATCGACGCGGAGACCCTGCAAATAGGCATCGACATGATCTACGCGCCCACCGGGCAGTGATACAGCTTTACAAGCGGGCGGGTTTTCTGGTAAAATAGAGCCAAAGAATCCGCCCACAGCAGATTGAACGCAAAAGACAACAGGCAGGAGGTATTTCCATGAACATCAATTATATTCATCCCGCCGACCAGCTGGTTATGTTCATGCAGCGTATCTACGACAAGGGCATGACCACCACCTCCGGCGGCAACCTGTCCATCCTGGACGAGGACGGCAACATCTGGATCACCCCGGCAGGCGTGGACAAGGGCACCCTGAACCGCAACGACATCGTATGCGTGCATCCGGACGGCAGCATTGCAGGCATGCACAAGCCCTCCTCGGAGCTGCCCTTCCATGCGGCGGTTTACAAGATGCGCCCGGATTTGAAGGCCGTGCTGCACGCCCATCCCCCGGCACTGGTCTCCTTCTCCATCGCCAGAAAGAGCCCCAGCCTCGATTTGCTGCCCTCCGTGCGCAAGATGTGCCCCGAGGTGCAAATCGCGGTCTACGCCGTGCCCGGCAGCGAAGAGCTGGGCAACAACATCGGCAAGTGCTTCGCCGACGGCTGCGACATCGTGCTGCTTGAAAACCACGGCGTTTGCATCGGCGCAGCCAACATGTTCTCCGCCTTCCAGCGCTTTGAGACCCTGGAGTACAGCGCCAACCTTGAAATCCTGGCCAACAAGATCGGCGCCCCCCGCCAGCTGAGCGAGGAGGCCTACCGCGTGACCGAGACCAAGAC
>JAGBAU010000137.1 GCA_017938785.1 Clostridia bacterium | reverse complement strand
GCGGGCGGAAGCGACAACATCACGGCAATGTTTGCCCTTTGCGAGGAGGATCATAAATGATCGGACGGCTCATATCGGGCCGGTATCGCATTGAAGCTGTCGTCGGCACGGGCGGCATGGCCGTCGTGTACCGCGCCCTGGATACACAACTGAATGAAGTCGTGGCCATCAAGGTTCTCCGGCCGGAGTACGAAACCGATATGGAATTCGTGCGCCGTTTCAGCCGGGAGGCCGAGGCGGCTGCAAAGATGTCCCATGAGAACATCGTAAACCTCTTGGATGTGGGCATTGAAGGCGATATGCGCTACATCGTCATGGAGTATGTGGACGGTCTGACCCTCAAGGAGATGATCCGCGAGGAGGGACGCATCCATCCGGACGTTGCCCTGCGCATGACCATCCGCATCCTTGCGGCGGTGGACCATGCACACCGAAATGGTATCGTGCACCGCGATATCAAGCCCCAGAATATCCTGGTGGACAAGAAGGGCCGCGTGCGGGTTGCCGACTTCGGCATCGCCCGCCTGAAGGCCTCCCAGACCACCCAGCTGGACCAGAACGGTCAGGCCATGGGCAGCGTGCATTACCTGTCCCCCGAACAGGCGCGCGGCGAAGTGGCCGATGAACAGAGCGACCTCTATTCCGTGGGCATCGTGCTCTATGAAATGCTCACCGGAAACGTACCCTTTGACGGCGATACCACCATCTCCGTGGCCCTCAAGCATGTGAGCGAGGAGCCCGCTTCCATGCGCACCCACAACAGCGTGATTTCCCGTGCACTGGATGAAGTGGTGATGCGCGCCCTGTGCAAGGACAAGCAGCGCCGCTACCAGTCCGCAGCGGAAATGGCCACAGACCTGAAAAAGACCATCACCCATCCCAGGGGCGGTTTCGTGCGCTATCCGAAGATCAAGGATGACGGCAGCGAGGCTTCCCACGAGGAGCGCAGGAAGAAGCCCCTGCGTCCGAAGAAGCAGAACTGGAAGATGGTTATCATCATCTGCATTACGGCTGTTCTGCTGGCGACCACCCTGTGCGGCGTGTACCTGCGCATGTCCCGGGGAACCATTCCCATGCCGAATCTCATCGGAGCGCCCCAGGCGCAGGCCGTGCAGGCCATTGAGGAACTGGGCATCGACGTTACCGTGGTGAATGCCTACAGCGAAGAGATTCCCGGCGGCTCGGTGATGCTGCAGTCCCGGCCCGCAGGCGAATTGCTGCGCAAGGATGCACAGATCACCCTCACCGTGAGCCTGGGCAGTCAGTGGTATGTGCTGCCGGATATGGTGGGTATGGATTCCGAGGAAGCTATCGCATACCTGTCCAACGCGGGCGTGAGCACTGTAAACGTGAGCTATACCCAGTCGGATCTGCCCACGGGTACCATCATTTACCAGGAACCCCACTCCGGGCATATCTCCAGGGATGTTCCGATTCTGATCAAGATCAGCGGCCAGAGCGTATCCGTGCCGTCGCTGGCGGGACTGAGCCTTGAGGGTGCCCGCGCGGTGATTGAGGCGGAGGGTATGGTGCTGGGAACCATCAGCGAGGGCGATTCTGCGGATGCGAAGTCCGGCACGGTGATTGCCCAGAGCATCGCGCCCTATACCCAGGTGCTCTCCGGAACATCGGTGGATCTGACCATCTGCCGTCCTCAGGAGATACGCTATTCCCCGGATACGGCGCTCACTCTGGTGATTCCGCTGAATAACCTGGAGGCACGCATTGAACTGGTTACCCCCTCGGGCGAAACGGCGGAAGCCTATAACAGCATCCTGAGCCAGGGTACCCATCAGGTCAACCTGCACAGTACCCAGCGGGGTATGCATACCGTTTACATTTATTTGGAAGATGTGCTCTTTGAGAGCCTGCAGCTGGATTTTGAATAGCAAACGGAGGCGAGTGTTTGCAAGGAACAATTTTGCGGGGCATCGGCGGTTTTTACACCGTGATGGATGACGAAGGCGCGCTGCATACGCTGCGCGCACAGCGCAAGCTCAGGCGCGACCGCATGAAACCCAAGGTGGGCGACCGGGTGGATATGATTCCCGGAACCGGTGAGGAGGACGGCTGGATTCAGGCCATCCTGCCCCGGCGCAACGAACTGGAGCGCCCGCCGGTGGCCAATATTGACAAGATTGTACTGGTGGCGGCAGCCGCAGCCCCGGAAGCGGACCTTCCGCTGATGGACCGCATGCTGCTGGCGGCCCGCAGGCATGATATAGAGCCGGTGCTGGTGGTGAGCAAGTGCGAACTCAATCCGGAGGGCGCACAGGAAATCCTGAACCAGTACCGCGGCGCGGATGTTTCCGGTATCGCCGTTTCCGCCCATACCGGTGAAAATGTGGCTGCGCTGCGCGAGCTTCTGCGCGGCAGCGTGCACGCCCTGGCGGGACAGTCCGGCGCGGGCAAGTCCTCGCTGATCAACGCCCTGTACGGCATGGAGCTGGAAACCGGCAGCCTGTCCGAGAAGATCGAGCGCGGCAAGAATACCACCCGCCGCTCGGAGTTGATTCCCCTGAGCGGGGGCGGTATGGTATTGGATACGCCCGGCTTCAGCCTGCTGGATGCGGATTTGTTTGATCCCGTGGAGCTGCAGGAGAGCTATCCGGAGTTTGAGCCCTACGGCGGAACCTGCTTCTTCCAGCCCTGCTACCATGCAACCGAACCCAAGTGCGGCGTGCTGGATGCAGTGCGCGCGGGTGAAATTGATGAAAAGCGTCATGGACGCTATGTGGAACTCTTGAATGAAATGAAGATCAGATGGAGGGAACGCTATGATTAAGCTTGCACCGTCCATGTTGGCGGCGGATTTCCTGAAACTCGGTGAAGAAATTGAGCGCATGGCAGCTGCCGGCGCAGATTACCTGCATTATGATGTGATGGACGGCAATTTCGTGCCCAACATCTCCTTCGGCCAGGGTATTTTGAAGTATGCGGCGAAGTGCGGCCTGCCGGTGGACGCCCATTTGATGATCGCCAATCCCGAAAAATATGTGGAAGAATTCGTGGATGCGGGCGCAAAGATCGTCACCGTGCATGCAGAAGCCACCAACCACCTGCACCGCGTGCTGCAGCAGATTCGCAATGCCGGCGCGCTGGCGGGTGTAGCCCTGAACCCCGGCACCAGCCCCGAATGCCTGAAGTATGTACTGGGCGATTTCGACCTGGCACTGGTCATGAGCGTGAACCCCGGCTTCGGCGGCCAGAAGATGATCCCCGCCACCATCAACAAGGTGGGCGAGATTCGCCGCATGCTGGATGCGGCCGGCTGCGACGCCCT
>JAGBAU010000136.1 GCA_017938785.1 Clostridia bacterium | reverse complement strand
GCAACGCTAAGCAAACTGCGCATCGACCGCGCCGCACTGACGCAGGAACACCGCGTTTTGCTCGCCGCCGCCAATACACCGGAGGAATACGTACAGCTTGAATGGTTTCCCACAGACAAAGCGCCCGCCGAAGTTTCCACGCTGTGGGATGCGCCGGAGGCTGTGGACGACCTGGTTCTGCTGTCCGATAACGGCGAAATCCCCGCCCTTGCCTTCACCTGCAAAAATTCCGCCGCAGATTACCTCGTGCTGCGCCGCAGCGGAGATGACACGGAGGTCGTCGCCGTACTCAACGGCGAAACAGGCAACATCATCGTATGGGCCGACCCGGAACCCGATCTAAATACCGTCTATGAATACTCCATCCTGCCCCGGCACAGGCTGCTCTACGAGAGCGGCGTGCTGCTCACCGGGCTGGAAAGCCGGAGCGTCACCCATTCCCCGGGCGGCTTCCTGAACCGGATGTTCGGATCATAGAAAAAGCTCCCCTTTCGGGGAGCTTTGCTTTGGTTTATTCCACCGCGGCCGGTTCCAGCTCAGGTATTTCAGGAATGGCGGTAAACTTGAGCTTATCATCCTCGACGCTGGCAACCACCTTATCGCCCAGGTGTACATCGCCCAGCAGGATTTCCTCGCTCAGGGCATCCTCCACCAGGCGCTGGATGGCGCGGCGCAGGGGGCGCGCACCGTACTTGAGGTCATAGCCGGCCTTCGAAATCAGGCGCAGTGCCTCCTCGCCCACGGTGAGTTCGATGCCGCGCTCGGAAAGTCGGGAGATCACCTGGCCCAGCAGCAGCAGGGCGATCTGGTCGATTTCCGCTTCCGTGAGTGCGTGGAACACGATGATCTCGTCCACGCGGTTCAAAAACTCGGGGCGGAAGATCTGGCGAACCTCGCCCATGATGTTTTCGCGCATATCGTCATGGGCCTTTTCGGCATTTTCCTTGCCGCCGAAGCCCATGGAGCGCTGCTTCTTGATGGTGTGTGCACCGGCGTTGCTGGTCATGACGATAACGGTATTCTTGAAGTCCACCACGCGGCCCTGACCATCGGTGAGTCTGCCGTCCTCCAGAATCTGCAAAAGCACATTGAACACATCGGGATGGGCCTTTTCCACCTCATCGAACAGGATGACGGCATAGGGCTTGCGGCGCACCTTTTCGGTGAGCTGGCCGCCCTCCTCGTGGCCCACATAGCCGGGCGGAGAGCCGATCATGCGGGATACCGCATGCTTCTCCATGTACTCGGACATGTCGATGCGGATGAGGCTTCCCTCATCGCCGAACAGCGCTTCGCCCAGGGCCTTGCACAGCTCGGTCTTGCCCACGCCCGTAGGTCCAAGGAAAATAAACGATCCGATGGGTCTGTTGGGATCCTTCAGTCCTGCCCTTGCGCGGCGCACGGCGCGGGATACGGCCTTTACGGCCTCCTCCTGGCCCACCACGCGCTTGTGCAGGGTGTCCTCCAGATGGATGAGGCGCTGGGCTTCATCCTGGGTGAGCTTGCTCACCGGAACGCCCGTCCAGATGGATACGATGTGGGCAACCTCTTCCTCGCCCACGGTTTCCATCTTGCTGTTGAGCTGCTGCTCCCATGCGGTGCGCATCAGCTGCATTTCATTCTGAAGTTCCTTTTTCTTGTCGCGCAGGTTGGCTGCGGTTTCGAAATCCTCGTTGGCGACGGCTTCCTCGGTCTCCTTGTTGATGGCGGAGAGCCGCAGCTGCTGTTCCTTCATATCCGGCGGCGCGGTGAACGCCTGGATGCGCACGCGGGATGCGGCCTCGTCGATGAGGTCGATGGCCTTATCGGGCAGGCAGCGGTCGGAGATATAGCGGTCGGCAAGGTAAACGGCGGCCTTCAATGCTTCATCGGTGATGCGCACGCGGTGATGGGCCTCATAGCGGTCGCGCAGGCCCATGAGGATGGCCACAGCCTCCTCCTTGGTGGGTTCGCCCACCTGCACCGGCTGGAAGCGGCGCTCCAGCGCGCCGTCCTTCTCGATGTGCTTGTGGTATTCGTTCAGGGTGGTTGCGCCGATGCACTGAATCTCGCCGCGCGCCAGCATGGGCTTGAGGATATTCGCAGCGTCGATGGCACCCTCGGATGCGCCCGCGCCCACGATGGTGTGCAGCTCATCGATGAACATGATGATGTTGCCCGCCTTGCGAATCTCCGCCATAGCGTTCTTCAGTCGCTCTTCGAATTCGCCGCGATACTTGGCACCCGCCAGCATGGCAGCCAGGTCCAGGGAAACCACGCGGCGGCCGCGCAGGATTTCGGGAATGTTCTCCTCGACGATCAGCTGTGCAAGGCCCTCCACGATGGCGGATTTGCCCACGCCGGGCTCGCCGATGAGCACGGGATTGTTCTTCCTTCTGCGGGAGAGAATCTGAACGATGCGTTCAATCTCCTTCTCGCGGCCGATCACCGGGTCCAGCTCGCCCGCACGGGCGGCGGCAGTGAGATCGCGGGAGAACTGGTTGAGCAGAGGCGTATCCATCTCCTCGCCCATGGGCGCGTTTTCATCATCGGTGCCGGTGAGGATGTGCAGAAGCTCCTCCCGGGCCTTATTGAGGTCCAGACCCATCTTGATGAGCACATGGGCGGCTACGCCTTCTCGCTCGCGCATCAGCGCCAGAAGGATGTGCTCCACGGATACATAGTTCTGTTTGAGCTCGCGGGCCTCGCGCACGCTCTGCTCGATGACCTTTTTGGTGCGGGGCGTGTAGACCATCTGCTTGCCTTCGATACTGTCCGTACCCCGGCCCAGGATGGTGAGGATTTCATTGCGGGCAGCTTCGAGGGTCACACCCCGCAGCACGCTCGCCGCTGCGCCGGGATCGGTGAGCACGCCCAGCAGCAAATGCTCGGTACCCACATAGGTGCGTCCGAGCTGCGCCGCTTCGGTCTGTGCCGCGATCAGCGCGCGCTGTCCGCGTTCAGTGAATTTTGCAAAAAATGCCATGGATTAACCTCCGGTTTTATTCTTCGATGGCCAGGGCTTTCAGCTCCTCGCGCAGGGTTTTGGCGCGCAGGATTTCCGCTTCACGCTCGCCGATCAGGTGTCCGGCGCGCACGCCCAGGGAGCCGGGCTGCAAATCCATCATCAGTGCATCCAGCGCCGGTATGGGCAGGTGAAGATAACCCAGGCTCGCGGCATAGCGGATATCCGAATACCGCTTCATAAATTCCTTGGTGGACATCAGCCGCGCCTGCATGGTTTCACCCCAGGAGCGCAGCAGCGTATCCTGCAGCTGCAGCATATCCTTTTTCTCCGCGCTCTCGCGGGCGGCGCGTTCATGATCCACAATTTCCTCGGTGGCGGCAACGAGGGAGCGGATCACATCCTCCTCGCTGCGGCCGAGGGTGGCCACGTTGCTCATCTGGTAGAGCTGGCCCTGGGCCTCCGCGCCGTTTCCGTACATGCCGCGGATGTTCAAGCCCAGCTTTGCAACCGACTGCATCACCGCGCCCATCTGGCCGGCTGCCGCAAGGGCAGGCAGGTGCAAAATGACGCAGGCGCGCATGCCGGTGCCGGTATTGGCGGGGCAGGCGGTCAGAAAGCCCCACTGGGAATCGAAGGCGTAGGGATGATCGTCCCCCACCTTTTCATCCATGTTCAGCGCCATCTCGGCGCTGCGCTCCAGCTGGAAGCCCGGAAGCAGGCCCTGGAAGCGCACATGGTCCTCCTCGTTCAGCAGCACGGATACCGTGCCCGCGGAAGAAACCATGGCGGCGGAGCGGGATGCAAACTTCAACAGATCATAGCTGATCAAATGATGCTCCACCAGGCGGTTGCGGGCGTCCTCCTCCAGATCGCGCATGCGCAGCAGCATGAACGATGCGCCGTGCTTGCTGGAGAATACGGATTTGGCCGTGCGGTCGATCACCTCATCGGCGTATTCCGGGGTGAGCTTGGGCGAAAAGGGCAAATCTTCATAGTTGCGGGACAGGCGGACGCGGCTGGAAATGACCACATCCTGGTCCGGCGCGCATACATAATCACGCATGGAAGAAGCCTCCTTCCCCATCTCCGGAGGTTTCGATGCGCTCCGGCGGCGGAACGTTGATGCTCTTCTCCCGCTGCTCCAGCTGTGCGGTGAGGGAACGGATGGCGTCGCGCAGCTTGGCGGCCTGTTCATATTCCTCGGCGGCAACAGCCTTCTGGAGCTGCTGCTTGAGACGATCGATGTTCATGCGGATGGACGTGCCGCTGTGCACGCCGCCGGGAACCCTGCCCGCATGCTGGGTGTTGCCGTGAATGCGCTGCAGAAGCGCAGTCATGGGCTCATGGAAGAAATGATAGCATTCCGCGCAGCCCAGCATGCCGCACTTGCGGAATTCGCCGTAGGTCATGCCGCACTGTTCGCAGGTAATGGCCGCGGTTTCAGGATCGATTTCCTCCTTATTGGAGCGCTTGCCTTCGATCAGGTTGTTCAGGATGCCCGCCAGGTTTTTGATATCAAAGCCCGGCAGCTGTTTTTTGTATTTTGCCATGCAGGCCGCGCAGAGATTCTGCTCGGTCTTTTCCTCATTTCGGATGGTAACAAAGTGGAAAACGGCCGGATTTACGCCGCACTCTTCACACATCATTTATTTATACACCTCCCTCGGCATTTCGAAAAACCTGGATCAGCATATTTTTGAATACCGCCGCACGCAGCACATCCTTGCCGCTCACCGGCAGGCTGAGGGCATTGCGGGCGGTGGCTGCGCGCAAAAGCGCGGCCTCGTTGGACGTTACAATTTTGCAGTCCTGCAAATGCTGCACGATGGCGTGCACCGTTTCTTCGTCGATGGAATTCCCCACGCGCTTGATCAGCGCATCCAGAAGGTTACCCTCCTCACGGGGACGCATGCGCACAATG
>JAGBAU010000135.1 GCA_017938785.1 Clostridia bacterium | reverse complement strand
CGACACCCTGATCTCCCTGGATCCCCAGAACTCCAACGAAAAGCAGCTGTCCCTGGTTGAAGACATCATCGCTCAGGGCGTTGTTGCAATGTTCGTCAACCCCGTTGACCGCGAGGGCATCATCCCCGCTCTGGACGCTCTGAAGGCAGCTGGCATCCCGATCTTCGGCTTCGACACCGAAGTTGCCATGGCTGACGAGTATCTGGTAACCTACGCTGGTTCCGATAACTACAACGCCGGTTATGTTTGCGGCCTCGACCTCGTTGAGAAGTGCCCCGAAGGCGGCAACATCATCGTTCTGGACAGCCCCACCATGCAGTCTGTTGTAGACCGCACCAACGGCTTCCTGGCCGCTATCGAAGGCAAGGGCTTCACCGTTGTTTCTCAGATTGACTCCATGGGCAACCAGGAGCTGGGCAACAAGAACGGCACCGACGCTCTGACCGCTAACCCCGATGCAGTTGCCATCTTCGGCGGCAACGATCCGACGGCTCTGGGCGCCTATGCTGCTGCTGAAGCTGCTGGCTCCAAGGCTCTGATCTACGGCGTAGACGGCTCCCCCGACATCAAGGCTCTGATCGCTGAAGGCAAGGTTACCGGTTCCGGCGCTCAGTCCCCCATGACCATCGGCAAGACCATTGCTGAGCTGTACTACAAGTGGGCAGCTGGCGAGACCGTTGAGTCCCGCTATCCCATCGAGACCTTCATGATCAACGCTGACAACGTTGCCGAGTTCGGCACCGAAGGCTGGCAGTAATCTGACGGTCGGATTCAGAAGGGCTGAATTTTCAGCTTAATATGAAACGCTTATGATTGTCGGCGTTCCTTCGGGAACGCCGACAATTCCGCGACCTGAAAAAGGGACTTTGTCCCTGCAACAGGGGATACCCGCAAGGGATAAAACCTCTTTTTCAGGTCGCCCTCACAATGAAGAAACGGTGGTGAAACTCAAGTGAGTCAGTACTTGCTCGAAATGAAAAACATCTGCAAATCATTTCCGGGCGTCAAGGCTCTGCAGAAGGTTGATTTCCAGCTGAAGGCTGGCGAAATCCACGCTCTGCTGGGCGAAAACGGCGCCGGTAAATCCACCCTGATCAAGGTTCTGGGCGGTATTTACATGCCGGAAGAGGGTCAGATTTACATCAACGGCCAGGAAGTTGCCATTACGGGCGTTAACGCTGCCCGCGATAACGGCGTTTCCATCATCCATCAGGAACTGGTTCTGGTTCCCCATATGACCGTTGCAGAAAACATCTTCCTGGGCCGCGAGCCCATGGGCAAATTCGGCGTTGACTTCAAGAAGATGGCAGCCGACGCCCAGAAGATGCTGGACCAGTTTGATCTGGGCATCAATGCAACCACTCTGGTCGGCGAACTTTCCATCGCACAGCAGCAGATGGTTGAAATCGTAAAGGCCATTTCCTTCAACTGCCGCATCCTGGTCATGGACGAGCCCACCTCCTCCATTTCCGACCGCGAAGTTGCCCAGCTGTTTGAAATCATGCGCGGCCTGGCAAAGAGCGGCGTAGGCATCATCTACATCAGCCACAAGATGAGCGAGCTGGATGAAGTTTGCGATCGCGTTTCCGTACTGCGCGACGGTACCTACGTCGGCACCCGCGATGTTGCCACCACTCCCAAGGACGATCTGATCGCCCTGATGGTTGGCCGCGAGCTGGACCAGTACTACACCCGCGACCATGTAAAGAGCGACGAAGTGGTTCTCAAGTGCGTCAACATCAACGACAACAAGAAGAAGCACCAGCGCGTTAAGAACGTTTCCTTCGAACTGCGCAAGGGCGAAATCGTCGGCTTCGCCGGTCTGGTCGGCGCCGGCCGTTCTGAGACCATGCAGTGCATCTTCGGTCTGACCCCCGGTTACACCGGCGAGATCTACATCGACGGCAAGCAGGTTTCCATCAAGAATCCTGTTGAGGCTATGAAGCACGGCATTGCCATGGTTCCCGAAAACCGCAAGGTAGAAGGCCTGTACCATCAGCAGAGCGTGCGCTTCAATTCCACCATCGAAGTTCTGGATCAGTTCATCAAGAACCTGGTCGTGAACGAGAAGAAGGAAGAAGCCATCACCCAGGAATACATCGACAAGATGCGCACCAAGACCCCCAGCCAGGAGCAGGCCGTTACCAACCTGTCCGGTGGTAACCAGCAGAAGGTTATGATCGGCCGCTGGATGGCAACCAACCCCCACATCCTGATTCTGGACGAGCCCACCCGCGGCGTTGACGTTGGCGCAAAGGCTGAAATCTATGAGATCATGAACGAACTGACCAAGCAGGGCGTTTCCATCATCATGATTTCCTCCGAACTGCCGGAAATCATCAACATGTCCGACCGTGTGTACACCATGTACGAAGGCAACCTGACCGGCTGCATCTCCTACGAGGACGGCCTGACCCAGGAAGCCATCATGAAGCTCGCTACCCTTGAAACTGCAGGAGGAAACAACTAATGAAAGCCGTAAAGCGTTATTTTAAGGAAAACATCGGCATCCTGGCTGCACTGCTGGTCATGATCGCCTTCCTGTGCATCTATCCCCGCACTTCCACCACTTTCCCCACCAAGACCAACATCTTCAACGTTCTGCGTCAGTCCGCTCCCAACGTCATCCTGTCCTGCGGCATGACCATGGCCATCCTGCTGGGCGGCATTGACCTGTCCGTAGGCGCCATCATCGCCATGTCCGGCTGCCTGGGCGCAGGCGCAGTTGTCTGGGGCGGCATGCCCGAGATCGTCGGCATCCTGATCGGCATCCTGTCCGGCGGCGTGTTTGGCCTGTTCAACGGCTTCCTGATCTCCAAGACCACCATCCCGCCCTTCATCGTAACCCTGGCTTCCCAGAACATTGCAAAGGGTATTGCATACGTATTCTCCCAGGGCAAGCCCATCCGCTGCATGACCGACGCCTGGAAGTTCCTGGGCGCAGGCTATGTTGCCGGTGTCCCCACCCCCGTGATCACCATGTTCATCGTGTTCATCCTGTGCGTTCTGTTCCTGAACCGTACCCGCATGGGCCGTCACATCTACGCCGTTGGCGGCAATGCTACCGCAGCTAAGTTCTCCGGTATCAGCACCACCAAGGTTAAGTTCACCGTGCACACCATCAGCGGCCTGCTGGCTGGTCTGGCCGGTATCACCAT
>JAGBAU010000134.1 GCA_017938785.1 Clostridia bacterium | reverse complement strand
GCCAGGAGCCCTCTTATATCTATCGATGGCGGGCCAACAGCATCATGCACCGCAGCTGCAGCCGCAGGGATTTTGACGCTGTGGAAGGCCGCCTTGGCGAACAGAGATTTGTGCTCGAGCATTATCCCGATATGGAGCATCACACCAATGTGCGCGTCTTTTCCACTGCATTCGCACTGCTCATTCGCTCCGCAAACGGCGGACTGGGCGACCGGGAGCTCGACCGGAGAATACAGCTCCTGATGCGCAAGCATCTGCGCAATTACCTGAAATGCCGCGCCAATCGCAAGAAAAAGCTACTGGCCACCATCGCATTCTGCAACATAAACCTCGCCCGTTTCGTCATTCGCACGTTTGCCCAAAGCACGGCTGAAGATTAATGGCATACCTGATAAGCCTATCCTTGGAGGAAGAATATGATCAGCGTCATCATTCCGGTGTATAACGTAAAGGATTATCTGCACGAATGCGTGGAAAGCATCTTTGCGCAGACCTACACCGATCTGGAAATCATACTGGTAGACGACGGCTCCACCGATGGAAGCAGTGAGCTTTGCGAGGATTTTGCAAAAAAGGATGCCCGTGTGCACGTAATTCACCAAAAGAATCAGGGGCCTTCCGCTGCCCGCAATGCAGGCTTGGAAGCAATGCACGGAGACTATGTTGCATTTTTGGACAGCGACGATTATTGGCTGCCCACCGCCATGGAGCATATGCTTTCCCTCAGCCAGAAGTATTCCGCCGACTATGTGGTCTGCCCCTGCCTGCGCCTGGAGCCGGACAAGAGCCTGCATCCCTATAACAACCATGCCCGCGCCAACGGCACGGAGGTTTTCGATGGAAACGCACGCATGGCATCCTATATCAGCCTGCGCAAGCAAACCAATGCGGTATGGGGAAAACTGTACACCCGGAGATTATTCAATGAAATTCGCTTTGCTCCCGGTAAGATCATGGAGGACGTCTTCATCTCCTATCAGCTCATTCACGCGGCAAACCGCGTTGTAATCGATGAAACGCCTCAATATGTATACCGCAACCGTGCAAACAGCCTCATGACCAGCGCTGTGAGCATACGGAATTATGACGTCATCGAAGGCAGGCAGCTGGAGGCCGACTTTGTTTCCCAGCATTATCCGGAGCTTTCCGGCCACGTACAGGCAAGGCTTTGCAGCGCAGCCGTAGAGCTAAGCATAATCACAGCCAGGGGAAAATTCAGCAATGCTGAAAAGGACAGAATCCTGCAGGCTGTATTGCGCAGGAATCTGCGCCCCTATCTCAAGCACTATCGCAACCGCAAGCGCAAGGTGATCGCAATCCTGGATGCTGTCAGCCTCAGGATGGGCAGGATCTTTGTTCGTTTCTTCAGTTGAACCAACAAAAAAGGAACCCCTGACCAATCGGCCAGGGATTCCTTTTTATCTTATGCAAAGAACAGCTTGGACAGGGTCATGGGATCAATGTACTGGCCGTCCTTGTAAACGCGCATGTTGCCGGAGGCGATTTCATCGATCAGCAGAACATTGCCGTTCTCATCGTAGCCATACTCGAACTTGATGTCGTAGAGGATCATGCCCTTTTCCTTCAGGTCGTCCGCAACGATCTGGGTGATCTTCTGGGTCATTTCCTTCATGGTTTCGAACTGTTCATCGGTCATGACGCCCAGGCAAACCAGGCCTTCCTTGGTAACCAGGGGATCGCCGAGCTCATCGTTCTTGAAGGTCATCTCCACATAAGCGGGCAGGTCGGCGCCCTCTTCAATGTAATCGCGATAGCGGCGCAGGAAGGAGCCGACAGCCTTGTGGCGGCAGATCACTTCCAGGCCCTTGCCGAAGGGCTTGCAGGGAACAACTTCCATGGTGGTGTTCTCAAGATCTGCATTTACATAGTGGGTAGCAATGCCGGCGGCATTGATCTTTTCAAAGAAATAAATGGACATGCGCAGGTTCACATCTCCAACGCCTTCGATGGTCAGGCCAACAGAGTTCTCGCCGGGATCAAAAACACCATCCTTGCCGGTGCAATCATCCTTGAACTTGAGCAGATAGTTGCCGTTGTCCAGAGCATAAACGTTCTTGGTCTTGCCGGTATAGACGAGCTTCAGGTTTTCCATAATAGTGTCCACTCCATTTCTGAATGTATTGAAGTAACTATAGCTGTATTATAGCGTACAATAGTTAAAAAAAATCGATAAATGTTCCGAAATAGCGTTTATTTTACCGTTTATACAAACTACCACCAGAAAAAAGGTTCGTCTGTTCAGATGGACGAATTTTCATTGACAAATTTAAGCATCAAACTTAAAATAGAGAGAGTGACACATACAGTTATCCATGTGCATTTCGAAAGGAGCCCTGAAGTGATCTCAGTCATTATACCGGCTTACAACAGGGAAAACACCATCGCAGCATCCATCAACAGCATTCTCAATCAAACCTACAAGGATATCGAGGTTATCGTGGTTGATGATGGGTCTACAGATGGCACCGCCGCAGCCGTTCAGTCCATCAAGGACAGCAGAGTGATATACCATTTCCAGGAAAATGCCGGAGCCTGCGTTGCCAGGAATACGGGCGTCCGCCTGGCCAAAGGCGAATACATTGCATTTCAGGACAGCGATGATTACTGGCACAGCGATAAACTCGAAAAGCAGCTTGCCATCCTGCAAGAGCATTCTCCGGATGTGGTTTTCTGCAAGCTGTGCCGCATAATGCCGGACGGCACAAGAAGCGTCATGACCAAATCGATTCCCGAAGGCTTCCTCGCTCCCAACGCCAATCTGTTCGGCATCGGAACGCAGGCGATCATCGGCAGGCGCGAAGTATTTGAAGCTCATCAATTTGATCCCGATATGCCCCGATTCCAGGATTATGAACTGCTGTACAGGATCGCAAAGGAGTGCAGCATTTATTGCCTGGACGAAGCCCTGGTTGACTACGAAATCGGTGCGGATTCCATCAGCAGCAACAGCCGCCGCCTGATCCAGGCATGCAGATTGTTGATTGAAAAGCACCCGGATCTAAGCAAGAATCAGGTCAATGCCAGCAAGACCTTTGCCAGAATGCTTTGGAATACATGGCTATACAATCGGAAGGATGCAGATTTTGACGCCAGGGCCTGCATCCGTACCGCACTGACCTACAATCATTCCATAAAATACATTGCAAAAACCATCCTGGTTTACCTCGGCCTGTATGAGCTATACCGCAAATTGGACTCCCGGGATTGATTCAGCTTATCTGACCTCCCATCCACAATCATAACCGCCCGTTGAACGGGATACTTAAGCCACCCCCTGTCGTTTCTATTTCAGGGGGTGGCTTTTCTCAATGTCCGGGCAATATCAATCTCTTCTGAACAGGTCTCTGGTATAAACCTTCTCCTGCACATCATCCAGGCACACATCGTAGCGATTGGCGAGAATGACGTCGCTCTTTGCCTTGAATTCCTCAAAATCGTTTACCACGAGATTCCCAAAGAATTCACTTCCGTTTTCAAGCGTCGGCTCATAGATGACGATGGCCACGCCTTCGCCTTTGATCTTTTTCATTACATCCTGGATGGCGGATGCACGGAAGTTATCGCTGTTGGACTTCATGGTCAGGCGGTATACACCTACGGTCTTCGGCTTTCTTGCCAGAATCTGTTCGGCAACAAACTCCTTGCGCACTGCATTGGACTTCACTACCGCTTCAATCATCGTCTGCGGCACGTCCTTATAGTTTGCCAGCAGCTGCTTGGTATCCTTAGGCAGGCAGTAGCCGCCGTAGCCAAAGCTGGGATTGTTGTAATGGCCGCCGATGCGCGGATCCAGGCACACGCCGCGAATGATCGCCTGAGTATCCAGGCCCTTCACCTGGGCATAGGTATCCAGCTCATTGAAGTAGCTCACGCGCACAGCCAGGTAGGTGTTGGCAAACAGCTTGATGGCTTCTGCCTCGGTAGGAGGACAAATCAGTATTTCCACATCCTCATCCACGGCACCCTGCTGCAAGAGCTTGGCAAACAGCTCCGCTTCCGCCCGCTGGCCTTCGTATGCACCCACCACAATGCGGCTGGGATGCAGGTTATCATACAGCGCCTTGCTTTCACGCAGGAATTCAGGACTGAAGATGATATTCTCAATGCCGTACTTCTCGCGTACACTGTCGGTATAGCCGACCGGAATGGTGGACTTGATCACCATCAGCGCCTCGGGGTTGACCTTCAGCACCGTCTCAATCACATCCTCCACGGCAGAGGTATCGAAATGATGGGTGGCATCATCATAGTTGGTGGGGGTTGCGATGACAATCATATCCGCATCGCGGTATGCTGCTTCCTTATCGACGGTTGCCGTCAGCTTCAGGGGGCGCACGCCCTCTTTATCAGCCTTAAGGTAGCTTTCAATTTCGTTGTCCTGAATGGGAGAAATGCCGTTGTTGATCTTCTCCACTTTCGCGGGAGTCGTGCTCACCGCCACAACTTCATTATGCTGGGCCAGCAATACAGCCAGAGAAAGGCCTACATAACCTACGCCTGCAACTGCAATCTTCATGTATACTTCTCCTCATTTTCTGATCGTAATTCCATCGTTTCTATGATACTACAATGGTAGCATAGCTGTATGTAAAGTTCAAGCATCAGTTAGAGTAGAATTCAATGCTTCTATGGTCAAACGAAATCATAAAACAGCTTCACCGCCGGGTTCTTGTCGTCCTTCATGCACATCAGTTTATAGCTGATGCGCCTGCGGCTGGGCAGTTCAAAGCGAACCAAGCCCGCGCCCTGCGCATCCACTATAAACCCCGGCACCATGGCTACGCCGTGACGCGCGCGCACCAGCATCAGCTGGGCGTCCAGGGAATTGGTCTGGCTGATGTTGCCGGGCACAAAGCCGAATTCATCCCGGAACAATGCAGAGAGCATGCGCAGCGAGGACGGTCCCCCGTTTTCACAGGTGGTGATCAGGCATTCGTTCACCAGCATCTCACGCACATCGCCGCCGTACTTCTGTGCCACCTCCGGCATGGCCACGATATAATTGGGCGAGGTAAACAGCGTGCGCGACTGCAGGCCGAGTCGGTTGAAGGCGTCCTCGCACAGCGCATCGCCGATGATCAGGTTCAGTTCACCCATGCGCAGCTTCTCCGTCAGTTCGCTGTAGGGGTACTGCATGATGTCCACCTTGATCTCCGGATGATTGTTCAGAAAATCAGAGAAGAAACCCTCCGTGGAGCAATATTCATATACGCCCACGCCCACCTTCAGGCTGCCCGTATAGCCCATGGAAATGGCCTTGGTCTGCACCAGCGCCTCATCATATTCCTTGAGTATCCTCGTCACATGGGCATAGTAATGCTTGCCCGCCTCTGTAAGCTCCACCGTACGCTGGCTGCGTTCAAACAGGCGCACACCCAGCCGTTCCTCCAGCGCGGATATGAACTGGCTGATGGCCGTCTGGGAAACGCTGTAGTGGGCGGCGGTCTGTGTAAAGCTCAGGCATTCCGCCAGGGTAATAAAATAATGTATCTTGCGATTGATCATTTTGAAATCCTTTCGCTACTACTTTATAATTCTATTTTCCGCCACTTGGTGAAAAAAGTCAATAGCAAATATTATCATTTAAAACTTTTTATTGCAATAAGTATTGCATTATAACAAAAGTATGGTAAAATAGGTAGCGTCGGATGTATATGTCATCCTCAGAGATGTTTATATCGGAGAAGATACAACCATGAAAAATGTTTACGAATGGCCCTATGTAAATGAATTCGGCGTGCGCGAAACGGTAGAGAGCGATCTTGTTGTGCTGGGCGGCGGCCTGGCCGGCTGCTTTGCCGCCATCGCCGCAGCGCGCAAGGGCATGAAGGTTGCACTGGTGGAAAAGGGCGCCACGGAGCGCAGCGGTTCCGCCGGCAGCGGCTTTGACCACTGGGAATCCGCCTGCTCCAATCCCTGCTCCAAGG